>JANXSH010000510.1 GCA_025356615.1 Planctomycetia bacterium
CAGCAATGCTAGACAAAACAGAGACGCACTACTCGAGACGAAACGCTGGATCGCTGTCATAAGAAAACATCCGCCGCGTCGGGGGGCGGGATCAGGAACGATCCCGCCCACCCCAACGATGAACAGGGTCGAACACGAGCCGGGGTCTACGCACCTCGACTCGGGGAGAAATTTAGAGCTTCTCCAATTCGACCGTGTTGGCGTTGGGTCTGTTGACCTTCCAGACAGCGGGTGGAGGCAGCACGGCGAAGGCACCCACAGCGCCTCCCGTAGCGGTGAGGATGGTCTGCGCTCCCGCAGGAGGGACGATCCCTCCCTGGATCACGACGGCCAGAGTGCCGGCCAGCGTCGCATTGCCGGTGATGTTTACTCGACCCCAGGGTCCAACCGCGTTCGTATCCACCTGAAGGGTGCCACCCGCATTGAGCGTCAGGTTGCCGGTCAGCGCCAGAACGCCACTCAGTTCGAGCGTGCCGCCCTGCACGATCAGGTTTCCGTTGTTCATCGTGCCGTTCGCGTTGAATACGCCGCCCGAAATAGTGTAGGTCTGGTTCAGCGTGAGATCGATGGTGCCCCCACCGAGGACGACCGAACCACCTGTCTGACTGATGCCCTTCTTAAATTGAATGGTTTGCCCCGCGAGGTTCATCGTTCCTGCCGAAGTGATAGCACAGGTAAAGACTTTCGTCCCCGCCCCTGCGAACGTGACCGTACCCGAAGCGGAGTTCTCGAAGGTGGAGGTATCAGCAACCCTTGCATTCATATCATCGGTTGAACTGATGTTGAACGCCCCTGCATTACGAAGCGTGCTAATATTGAGGAGCAGGATCTGGCCCGAAGTCCATGTACCACCGTTGAACTGGAGCGATGCATTGTTCACAGTGAGCCCCATCCCGCCCCCGCCCAGAATCGTGCTGCTACAGTTCATCGAGGAGGCCACGACGGTCGTACCGTTGATGAACCCATCTTGGGAGAAGAGTCCTCCGTTGAGTTGGAACGACCCGGCACCGCGAATGTCGCCTGTGTTAATGAGTCTTAGGAGCGGACTGATAGCGAAATTCAGTCCAGCCGCCGCACTCAGAATGCCCGCTCCCCCGTTGACCTCGACCGTGCCCGCGCCGTTGATCGAGGCTCCGGCGCTCGCCGTGAAGGTGCCCGTGATGTATAGGGCACCGCCTACCGACATCACCGCGCTCACGGTGTCGGCCCCGGTCAATCGCAGGTTGCCGCTCATGACGTTCACGAATGCCGGGACCGGGGGCGCAGCCCCAGCCGGAGTGGCATGGGTAAACGCCGAGTTGAACGTCAGACTCTTGCTCGAGTCCGTAAGCATGACCGTGAACGTGCCATTGTTGGTGAAATCCGCACCAGCGGCATAGGTGTGGTCACCGCCGGAGACGGTGATCGTATTCTTGTTCGTGACCGTCGAGGCCGCTCCGGTCGTGATGTTCCCCAAGTTCCACTGAATCAGGCCGTTGTTGGTCAGGGCGACGCCATCGAACTTTACCCCAGAATTTAGCGTCATCGAACTATTCGCGTCAATCGTCAGCGAACCGACGCCGATCGTTGGGAGCGTAATGCCCGCAGCCTCGACGAAGCTCCCCGGAGCGTTCGCAGCACCCGCGATACTCAATGTCCCAGCCCCTGCGACCGACGCACCCGTCATCGTCACAGAGGTTGCGGTTAGCGTGCGGCCGGCGTTGATTGTAATCCGCTGCGAGAACGCAAACCCGGACGTTGAGGCCGAAACCTGGTTGACGGTCAAGTCTCGATTCAGGGTCACGTTGCCGTTATAGTTACCATTGAGTTGAAGTGAATAGAGGGTGCCGACGAACGCTGCGTCCGCCACCGGAGTCAGGAAGGCGGGATTCACACCACCGAACGCGGCGTCGAAAATGACCTGATCGCCGGCCACCGGCGCGACACCCCCGGCATAATTTCCCGCGACGCTCATGAGACTACTCACCGTCCCGGTCCAGTTCAGAATAGCGGGAGCCAGACGCGATTCCAGCGTCTCCAGATTCAGCCGCGCCCGCCTTGGTAGGGGGGGGGGGGGGCTTTGGGTAGTTTGGAAGAATTCCATAGTCGTCGTAGCATCGGTGCGGACCTCCGGAGTTGAGAGAGAGGTGTGAATGTGCCGACGGATGGATCCTATTGGCTCGGGAGAGGAAAGGGAAGGACAATTCCGCGAGAATTATTTCGGCGTCCGATTCGTCACGGCGGCAAGCGTGACCTCGAAGTGGAGACGCCGGGCGTGACCGCGATTCATCCGCTACGAAACGAAAGAGCCGCCGGAGGGGTCCGGCGGCTCACGGAGTTGGGAATCGGCTTGCTCACGGCACCGGAGTCGGCCCGTAGCCCCACCAGGGGATCTGGTTCATGAACAGCAACACGACGATAATCACGAGCAACAGTCCGATACCGCCGGAAGGCCCGTAGCCCCAGTTACGACTATGCGAGTAGGTCGGAAAGGAACCGACCAACAGAAGGACGAGGATGATTAGCAGGATCAAGCCCATGATCGTGTCTCCGAGAAGTGATGGAACGCCCTAGGGGGGAGAGTGCGACGATAGACTCTGCTCCTTCGCCCTGGGTTCATCAGTCTTAAAGCAAATAGGATGCCGTCTCGGTGAGAAACTGACATCGGAGATGCTTTCCGCTCACTCTTGCGATCTCGCCTCATGGTCCATAGAGCATCCTCGGAAGCCCTTTCGAGGAGACGCCGATGAGCATCAGTCCCCTGGCAGGGAAGCTGGCCCCCGCCGAATTGTTGATCGATGTCGCCCGGCTGGAGCGCGACTACGAGCGACGAAAGCCGAACCTCGCCGATCCCGAGCAACTCGTCAGCTTCGGGACGAGCGGCCATCGCGGCACGCCGACCGACGGGACGTTCACCGAGGCGCACATCCTCGCGATCACGCAGGCGATTTGTGAGTATCGGGCCGGTCAGGGAATCACCGGGCCGCTGTTCCTGGGCAAGGACACGCATGCGCTGTCCGGCCCGGCCCAGTGCACGGCCGTCGAAGTGCTGGCGGCCAATGGCGTGCCAACCGTCCTGCAGGCTGACGACGGCTTCACGCCGACGCCGGTGATCTCGCGCGCCATACTGGTCCACAACCGCGACCGTGCCGCTGCGCGGGCCGACGG
>JANXSH010000574.1 GCA_025356615.1 Planctomycetia bacterium
ACCTCCTTCGTTCAACGGTATCGCTTCTAACCCTACAGTTAATTGTGAAACGGACCACGAAGGAGGTAGATGGCAAGCCGGTGGCGGTGGCTCACCAGTACACGCTTCCAGATGGGGCGATTGGCGTTTCTGGCATCCAGAACTCGAAGCAGGTTTTGCATGAGGGTATTCTATAGTATACGCTCTGGCCAGACCTCACTTGCCCGATCCGACTGGGAGAGTCGATTTGTTCGATCAGGCAAAGGAGCGACATGGTCTCTCTCTTCCCGTTCGTTTCTCCCGCCGGATTTCGTTTCGTGAAGGTATAATAGACTAAAACCATCGCACCCCCAGAGAGAATAACATGCCGGATCGCGAATGGTGTTCTGTACTCCCTTCCCGCCGGGAGTGGCTGCGCCGATCGTCCGCCGGGTTCGGCCTGCTCGCCTTGCGGGGTTTACTCGAAGAGCCGACGGCGCGGGCCGACCAGAAGCGGCATCACCCGGCGAAGGCCAAGAGCGTGATCTTCTGCTTCATGGACGGCGGGCCGAGCCACGTCGATACCTTCGACCCGAAGCCCGCGTTGACCAAATATGCCGGCAAGGCGATCGGCTCGGCGGCGGTGTCCAAGCGATCGCAGAGCGACCCGAGCCGGGTGTGGATGCCCAGTCCGTGGAAGTTCGCGCAGCGCGGCAAGAGCGGGTTGTGGGTCAGCGACCTCTTCCCTCACCTGGCAGGGGTGGCCGACGAACTCTGCGTCGTCCGCTCGATGATCGGCGAACAGCCTTTGCACGGACAACAAAATCTGCTCCTCCACACCGGGCGCGTGACGGGCGGCGCGCCCAGCATCGGCTCGTGGGCGAGCTACGGCCTGGGGTCGGCGTCGAAGAATCTGCCCGGCTACGTCTTGCTGAACAACGATTGGGTGCCCAACGGGGGGTTGGAGAACTTCGGCAGCGCGTACTTGCCGGCAGACACCCAGGCCACCGTGTTGCGCGCCAAGGGGTTGCCCCTGGACAACATCAAGCCCGCTGACCGGGACTCGGTCCAGCGCAGGAAGCTGGCGCTCCTCGCGCAGCAGGACGGCGAGTTCGCGGGCAAGGGCGGCGGGCGCGACTCGATCGAGTCGGCCATCCGCAACTACGAGGCCGCCTTCCGCATGCAAACGGCGGTGCCGGAGGTGGCCGACTCTAGCCGCGAGACGGCCCCGACGCGCAAACTCTACGCCCTGGACTCGAAGAACGACTACCAGAAGTATTACGGCCTCCAGTGCCTGCGGGCACGCAGGCTCGTCGAGGCGGGCGTCCGCTTCGTCGAGGTGACGTGCCCGCTCACGCATCCCAACAACTCGCCGTGGGACCAACACGGAGACCTGAAGAAGTATCACGGCGAGAACGCCATGATAACCGATCAGTCGGTCGCCGCCCTGATCGCCGACCTGAAGCGTCGGGGGCTGCTGGAGACGACGATCGTCCTGTGGGCGGGGGAGATGGGACGCACGCCGCACACGCCTCGACTGGCCGAAACGGCCGGCCGGGACCACCACGTCAACGGCTACGCACTGTTCCTCGCGGGCGGCGGTTTCAAGGGCGGGTCGGCGTTCGGGGCGACCGACGACTTCGGCAACGCCGTGGCAGTGAACCCCCTCACCGTCCACGACATCCACGCCACCATCCTGCACCAGCTCGGCTTCGACCACGAGAAGCTCACCTTCCGCTTCGGCGGCCGCGACCACCGGCTGACCGATGTCCACGGGCGCGTCGTCAAGGAACTGCTCGCGTGAGGCCGGAGCCTCCCCCCTTCGAGGATGATGAATGAAACGGGTCGTCCTATTCCTTTGTGTTATCGCATCGGGCCGAGTCGCGGCGGCGGACGAGCCGACGGCGGACCAGGTGCGTTTCTTCGAGACCTCGGTCCGGCCCGTGCTGGTCGAACACTGTCAGAAGTGTCACGGTCCCAAGAAGCAGTGGGCACAGTTGCGGCTCGACTCGCGCGAGGCGTTGCTCGAGGGAGGCGATTCCGGCCCGGCGGTCGTTCCGGGCAAGCCCGCACAGTCCCTCCTGATCCGTGCCGTGCGACACGCAGCCGACGTAAAAAAAATGCCGCCCAAGCAGGACAAGCTCAGCGAGCGTCAGATCGCCGACTTGACCCGATGGGTCGAGATGGGCGTTCCGTTCCCGGCGACTCCCGCCGTGGGTGGCGCGCGGAGCCGCGACCCGAACCATTGGGCGTTCCGTACCCCGATCGGCGTGCGAGTCCCGGTCGTCAAAGACGCCGCGTGGGCGCGAACTCCGGTCGATCGCTTCGTCCTGGCGAAACTCGAAGCGGCGGGTCTGGCTCCCGCCGCGAGGGCCGACAAGCGGACCCTGATCCGACGAATCACCTTCGATCTGACCGGGCTGCCGCCCACGATGAATGAGATCCGCGCCTTCCTGGTGGACGAACGACCGGACGCCTACACGCGGCTCGTCGATCGCCTGCTCGCTTCCCCGGCGTATGGCGAGCGCTGGGGCCGACACTGGCTCGACGTGGCGCGGTACGCGGATTCCAACGGTCTCGACGAGAACGTCGCCCACGGGAATGCCTGGCGCTATCGCGATTATGTGGTGGCCGCCTTCAACGGCGACAAGCCCTTCGACCGATTTCTCGTCGAGCAACTCGCGGGCGATCTACTCCCCTCGGCCACTGACGCGCAGCGTCACGAGCAGTTGATCGCGTCCGGGTTCCTGGCGCTGGGGCCGAAGGTGCTGGCGGAGACCGACACGGCAAAGATGCAAATGGACCTCGTGGATGAGCAGATCGATACCGTGGGCCGGGCGTTCCTGGGGCTGACGCTGGGATGTGCCCGTTGCCACGACCACAAGTTCGACCCGATCTCCACCGCCGACTACTACGGCCTGGCTGGCATCTTCAAGAGTACGCGGACGATGGAAACCTATCTCAAGCTCGCGCGATGGCACGAAAACCCCCTGACGACTCCCGCCACGCTCGCCGCCCAGGCGAACCACAAGGCAAAGGTTGCAGCTGGAACGCTGGCGCTCCAGGGGTTCGTGTCGAAGGCCGACGAGGAGACACGCAAGAACGTGAAGCCCGGAATCAAGTTACCGGCGAAGCTGGAGGCGCTCTATCCAGAGAAGACCAAGGCCGAACTGAAGAAACTCCGCGACGAGATGGCCGCGCTGGAGAAGAGTCCGCCGGACCTGCCCTCGGCGATGGGCGTCACCGAGGACAAGGTCGCGGACATGGCGATTCGCGTTCGAGGCAACCCGATCACTCTCGGCACCGTCGTCGCCCGGCACACTCCGCCGGTCCTTCGTGGGCCGACCGTCCCGAAGTTCTCGGCCTCCGAAAGTGGTCGCCTCCAACTCGCCAACTGGTTGGTCGATCCCCAACACCCGCTCACCGCCAGGGTCATCGTGAACCGCGTCTGGCGTTGGCACTTCGGGAAAGGACTCGTCCGCACCCCGGACAACTTCGGCCTGCTCGGCGAGGCCCCCTCGCACCCGGAGTTGCTCGACTGGCTGGCGCGGCGCTTCATCGCCGACGGCTGGTCCCTCAAATCGCTGCACCGGTTGATCGTGACTTCCAGCGCCTACCGGCAGAGCAGCGCGCCCGGCCCCGCCGCGCTGAAGTTCGACCCGGAGAACCGGCTGTTCGGCCGGGCCAACGTCCGTCGGCTGGAAGCCGAGGCGGTGCGCGACGCGCTGCTGGCGGTCGGCGGCCGGCTGGATCGCACGCGCGGAGGCTCGCTCCTGACGGTCAAGAATCGGGACTTCTTCTTCGACCACACGTCGAAAGACCTGACGGACTACCGCAGCCATCGGCGCTCGTTGTACCTCCCCGTCGTCCGCAACAACGTCTTCGACCTGTTCCAGTTGCTCGACTACCCGGATGCCGCCGTCCCGAGCGGCGACCGGACCACGACGACCGTGGCCCCGCAAGCCCTGTTGATGCTCAACAGCGACTTCGTCATGCAGTCGTCCGCCGAGTTCGCGGCGTGGGTGTTGGCCGAGCCGGGCGACGAGGACAAGCGACTCGCGCGGATCTACGGCACGGCTTACGCGCGCGAGATCACCGCCGACGAACTGAAAGCGAGTCGCGCATTCCTGGCCGACGTAGATCGTTTGCTCGCCCGGACCGAACCGGCTGCGGACAAACGGCGTCGGCAAGCCTGGAACGTGCTGTGCCACACGCTGGTCGCCGCCAATGAGTTCATCTATGTGAAGTGACGCCGCCCAAAGGAGTCCCGCTCATGAATCCGATTCCGCCCGGCGTGCCCCTGTCGCGCCGAACGATGCTGCGTCGGTCCGCCGCCGGGTTCGGCTCCCTCGCCCTGGCGTCGATGCTGGCCAACGATTCCGGCGCGGCGGAGAAGCCGAGTGACCCGCTGGCGGTGAAGCCCCCTCACTTCCCGGCCAGGGCGAAGCGAATCATCTTCCTGTTCATGACGGGCGGGCCGTCCCATGTGGACACCTTCGACCCGAAGCCGCTGCTGACACGCGACGACGGCAAGAAGCTCCCGTTCGCCAAGCCCCGCGTCCAGTTCAACTCGACGGGGAACCTCCTCAAGTCGCCCTGGAAGTTCGCCCAACACGGCAAGAGCGGCCTGTGGGTCAGCGAGTTGTTCCCCAATCTGGCGAAGCGCGTGGACGACCTGTGCATGATCCACTCGATGCACGGCACCAACCCGGCACACGGCGGGGCCATGCTCAAGCTGCACACGGGTAGCGACAACTTCGTCCGGCCCAGCATCGGCTCATGGGTCAACTACGGCCTGGGGACCGCCAACGCCAACCTCCCCGGATTCGTGACGATCTGCCCGACGCTGGGGCACGGCGGCATCAACAACTGGAGTTCGGCCTTCCTCCCCGCGGTCTATCAGGGGACGCCCCTCGGCGACGCCAGCGTGCCCTCGGACAAGGCCCGCGTCAAGTACATCCGCAATTCCGTCCTCTCCCGCGACCTCCAGCGGTTGCAACTCGACCGCCTCGGCGCGATGAACCGCGAACACCAGGCGAAAACAGGCCCGGAGGCTTCGCTGGAGGCGAGGATAAATTCGTTCGAGCTGGCCTTCCGAATGCAGACGGAGATCCCGAAGGTCGAGGATCTGTCCGGCGAGTCGGCGGCGACCCGGAAACTGTACGGGATGAACGAGCCGACCACGGCGAACTTCGGACGGATGTGCCTGATGGCCCGGCGCTTCAGCGAAGCGGGCGTGCGGTTCGTACAGGTCACGCACAGCGATAGCAACGTGCAGTGGGACCAGCACTCAGACCTGAAAGCGGGGCACGAGAAGAACGCCCGCGAAGTCGATCTGCCGATCGCGGGCCTCCTCCACGACCTGAAACAACGGGGGCTGCTCGAGGACACGCTCGTCTGGTGGGGCGGCGAGTTCGGCCGGACACCGACCGCCGAGGGGAAGAACGGCCGCGACCACAACCCCGAGGGCTTCACGATGTGGCTCGCCGGCGGTGGCGTGAAGGGCGGCCTGCGCTACGGCACGACCGACGACTACGGGTACTACGCCGCCGAGGACAAGGTCCACATCCACGACCTGCACGCGACGATCTTGCACCTGATGGGCTTGAATCACGAGCGATTGACCTACCGATACGCCGGTCGGGATTTCCGGCTCACGGATGTCGAAGGGAACGTCGTCCGAAAACTGTTCGCGTAAGGCTCTCGCCGGTTCGGGGGGTTTTGCCGTGTTCTGGACAGGCTATCGGCTGGATAGCACTGCGACTCGGCTGGGGAAGTGGCCTCGCCTGTGGTACAAAGAATGTCATCCCGTCGCCATCACAGGCGTGGGACGAGTTACGCAGCATCTCAGGCGGAGGAGCAACGATGAGCCTGTACCATGAGTCCGCACGCGCGAGGAAAACGGCAAGGGTTCGGAGGGGGTTCTATATCCACTCGACCGTGTACGTCGTCGTAATCGGCCTACTCGTCGGCATCAACTTCGCCACGACCCCCGATCGGCTCTGGTTCCAGTGGCCGCTGCTCGGCTGGGGCTTCGGCGTGTTGGCCCACGCCATCGCCGCCTTCGCCCTGGTGGGCCGGAGTGCGAGCCGGGCGTGAGGCGGGACTCGAAGGCGTTTACTCGACGAAACCCGCCATCTCTTGCCGTAGTCGCTTGAGAACGCGGCTCTTGGCGAGGAGGACGGAGTTCAGCGACAGGCCGAGTTCCTTGGCGACGCGTTCCGCCGGCTCGCCCTCGAGGACGTGCCGGCGGAATGCCCGCCACGTCGTCGGCGCGAAATCGCCCTCCACCCGGCGCAACAGCGACGCGGCGACGTGCTCGTCGTGTTCGCGGTCCCACAGTTGACTCAGTACGCTGTCGGGGGACTCCAGTTCGTCGAGCGACCGCAGGAAGTCGCTGCCGCCGGTGGCGGCCGGGCGGTGCTGGCGAGCGCGGAAGTAGTCGCGCACGCGGTTGGTGAGGATGATCCGCAGCCAGGCCCGGAACGCCCCCTGCCCACGCCGCTCGAAGCCGCCCACCTTGCGGAAGACGACGAGTAGCACCTCCTGGCTCAGGTCGTCGGCGTCGGCAGGCGGAACCCCCGTTCGCGCCGTCCAGGCGCGGAGCAGGGGCTGGTAGAGGTCGTTCAACCGCCTCCAATCGTCGTCGGTGGGAGCGCCGGCGAGGCGGTCGAGCAGGCTGACGGAGGTTTCCATGAGCGACGCCTCTGCGGGTCAGGGTTTGGCCTTGGCCAGTGCCGAAGAACTCAGCCCACCTTCTGGAGTTTGGAGTCGAAAACCTTGGGGTCGGCGATGCCGAAGAGATCCAGGATCGTTCGCGCCGCGACCAGGTGATTTTCCATCACGAAGTCGTCCAGGGGAATGGGAGGCGTCGTGACCAGCGCCCCGGAATCGTGTTCGTACACGCGGGTCGCGGGATCCTTCTTCAGATCCCTGCGGGAAAATCCCAGCGATCGCAAGACCTTATCCAGCTGGCCGTAGGTAACATCGGTTCGTTTCATGATAGTTCTCCCGCGACGCGAATGCGCGACTCCATTTTGAGATTGCGCATTGTCGCGATGGCTCGCCGGCTCATGACCTGTCGGTTTGGTATACGCACCCGCACGCTCTTCGCGCCTTTCTTCGGTCTTCGACTCGCCTGTTCGTGAAAGTAGCGCTGGACATCGAGCCACCAGGCCCGCCTTCGGGAAGCATCGAACAACACGAGGAAGACTGGGAACTCCTCTGCCATCCAGAGGTTGAAATCCCGGATGTCCAGGTCGAAAACGTAGTCGGTCCCCACGGCTGGCAAGTTTTCCGTGGCCTTGAGCTGAAGGGAAACCAGACCCGGCTCGGCGTAACCCTGAGCGTCGAACGTGAAAAGAAGCAAATCGTAGCCATAGTCGTTCCCCACCCGCTGGGCCGTGTGGCCCTCGTCGATGATGAACCGTTCAACATGGTTGAGGCTCTGGTCCGCAATTACATGCTGCCGTGTGCGCTGTTTGCGTGGGCCGATTATCTGCCTTGCCATGAGTCATCCTGACGGCTCGTTGCTGTCGTTTCCCTGCTTCCAGAATACCCGCAGGAATTGCTTCCGTCTGCACGAAATGACAGCACTTCTAGGAACAGGTCGAGCAGTCGCCAGTCGTCGTCGGTCGGCTTGCCCCCAAGGCGATCGAGGAGGCTGACGGAGGTTTCCATGCGGGGCCACTCCTCGCGTCAAGGCTTGGCCTTCGCCGGGGGATCGGGGAGCCGCCATACGACGATTTCGCCCTGCCGTTGTCGGCAACAAGCGACGTATCGCCCATCGGCAGAGATCGCGGGACTGATCGGCTCGAAGCCCACGGAGAAGCGGGCGACTTCATCCCCCGTCAGCAGATCAAGGATATGGACGGTCCCGTCCTTCAGGGCGACCGCCATACGCGGGCAACGATCCCGCCCGTAGTGTCCGGAGGCGGTGTAGGGGACGGTCTTGTCCGACCGAGGGAGAGGCACCTTGCGGACGAATTTTCCCGTGGCGACATCGTAGACGTGGAATGCGGCCCCGTCAACCAACTCCCGGCCCATGACCTCGCGTCCGCCGGGCAGGACGGCCTCGACCATGATCTTCCCGTGGTGCTCTTGGGCGAAATCATCCACCTGCTTGCTCCCCCAGAGATACCCACCACCCTTCACCCCGCTTTCTTTGCCTGTCGTCAGATCCCACTCGCGGGTTTCGTCCGTCTTGCCTTGGATCACATACACGGTTCGCCCGTTCGGGTACACCATGAACGAGGCGACCTTCGAGGGATGGGTGTCGAACTGCCGAATGATCCTGCCACTCGCCGTGTCATACAACCGGATAGTGCGACCGGCGGCGGTGACGATCTGTTTCCCGTCCGGGGTGAACTTTGCGATGTAGCCGTCGAGATCATGCACGGGCTTGCCGGAAGTGACATCCCAGACGCGGGCCTTCTCCCTCGGCGTCGAGCAGGACGAGATGAGCAGGCGGCCGTCCGGCGATAGGTCCAGGCCGATGTTCCAATCTGCGCCGATGTTCCAATCTGCGTCGAACCAGCGCTGACGGAATACTTCGCGGGCCTTCGCCTCAGGTCGGTTCGCCGTCTTCGGCACCTCCTTGGCTACCGAGGCAGGCTTCTCGATTCGCTCGATCTTCGCCAGCACCACGTCGCCGCGCGTCAGGGTCGCCTTGTCGATGTTCAGTTTCAGTCCTGCGCCGCCCTTCAACTCCAGCTCGTAGACGCCGGAGTGCAGCGTGATGCTCCTGTCGGTCTTCGTATCGATGATGCGAACGACCTTGCCGCTCTGCTTGACGATCACCTCGACATCGTCGCTCTCGACGGTGATGACCAATTCGCCCTTGTCGGTCTGCACGCGGTAGACGGCGGCCCCGGCCAAGGCAGCCGCGCAGACGAAGAAAGCCGCCATAGCCGCGACCAGCAGCCGTCGCCGAGGCCGGCGCGGAGTCTTGCCGACGACCGGGACGACCGTCGTGCCGGGCCCGTCCTCCTGGGAAGGCCGCGTGAACGGCAACAGCGCCGCCGCGACCGCGCCCACCGTCTGGTATCGGTCCGCCGGCTTCTTCGCCAGCATCCGCTCCACGACAGCGGCCAGCCCTTCCGGCACATCGGGACGTGCGGATCGCAGCGATGGCACCGGTCGCTCGCGGTGCGCCAGGATCTTGAACAGCGATGTCGTCGCCGGGTAGGGGACAGCACCGGTCAGCAGGTAGTAGAACGTGCAACCCAGGCTGTACACGTCGGACCGGGCGTCGGCGGTGCGGGCGTCCTCGGCCTGCTCCGGCGCGAGATAGTCGGGTGTACCCATGATGACATTCGTACCCGTCAGGCTATCGTCGCCACGTTCGGCGGTCAGCGCCGCGAGGCCGAAGTCGAGAACCTTCACCGTCCCGTCCTCGCAGCGGATCAGGTTGTCGGGCTTGATGTCGCGGTGGACCATGCCGCGCTCGTGGGCGTGCCGGAGGCCCAGCGCCGCCTGACGCACGCAGTTGCACGCCTCGGACGCCGACAGCGGGCCGCGCTCCTTCACCAGTCGGGCCAGGCTGACGCCCTCGACGTACTCCATCACCAGGAAGAGCGAACCGGCGGCGTCCTCGGCGTCGTAGGTGGTGACGATGTTCGGGTGCGACAGCCGGGCGGCGGCCCGCACCTCGCGCCGGAATCGATCCACGGCAGCCGAACTCGTCGTGAAGGCGCGATTGATGACTTTGATCGCCACCGTCCGCCGCATGACGCGGTGTTCGGCCTCGTACACCGCCCCCATGCCGCCCGCGCCGAGGAGGCGCAGCACGCGATAGCGCTCGTGCCGGGCCAACTCCGGCGGGATGACATCGATGGCTTCGGTGCCGTCCGTGTCGGTCCGCGCGGCGGGAGGCAGCGTTGCCGCCTCGGTGCCTGCCGAAACGGGGACGGGCGTATGCGCCAGTGTCGCATCCTCGGTGTCGTGACGGCGGGTCTGCTGCGTGTGAACGCGGCGGAGCAGTTCGACGAGCGTGTCGCCGGAGGCACCCGCCGCACACTCCTGGCAGGTCGGGCAGTCCGCGATGTGGGCCTCGACGCCCGCCAGCGACGGTTCGTCGAGAGTGCCGAGGGTGAACGCTTCCAGTTCCGCGATGCCCGGATGAATGTCGGCGACAGCCATTGGCGTTCTCCGTAGGTAGGGCGAACGAGGTTCTCTACCTCTAGAAGTGCGTGTGGCGGTCGATCCTGTCACGAATCGGAAAAGAGATCCCTGAAGGTCAGCCTCCCCTATCTGATGGGAAACGAAAACGCCGCGAATCGATCCGCGCTGCCGATCAGCAACGGGTCGTCGGGTGCCGCGTACCTATACCTCGATATGCCAACCCAGGGCGACTCACGCCCGCCCGTGCATGTACTCGTGCAGCGCGAAGATGGTGGCCTCCTGGTCGGCGACGAGGTGGGCGTTGAGGTCGCCGATGGAGATGAGTCCGACCAGTCGGCGCTCGTCGTCCATGACGGGCAGGTGGCGGAGGCGGCGGTTCTTCATCGCCGCGCGGACCTCTTCCAGGCGCGTCGCGGGCGTGCAGCAGACCACCTCCTCGGTCATAACCTCGCCGACGGGCGTCCGGGCCGGGTCGCGCTGCTCTCCCACGACCCGTTGCAGCACGTCGCGCTCGGTGAAGATGCCCACGACCTCCTCGTGGTCGAGGACGACCAGACAGCCGATGTGGTGTTCGCGCATGAGCAGCGCCCCTTGGAGGACCGTCGCGCTCCTCCCGACCGACCAGACGTGCGAACCCTTGTTCGTCAGAAGACTGCGTACCGTATCCACGGCTCACTCCTTAACTGGGTGGGTATGAGAGACCCCGTTCGGTGAAGGGGTTGGAAACCCGGTTGCGGCGGACTTCGATCTGTTCGATTCGACCTGCGAACATGACTGTATGGGACGCGGGCACGCCCTTCAAGCGAAAACGGGTTCGGATTCCACGATTCAGGACGAGATGGCTCGTTGGTGGTCCGAAGCATTGTTCCCCGGTGCCGCCGGGGATATAACACTTTCGGCAGGGGCGACGTGTCGCCCCCGTCTACGCCCTCCCGTACATTCGGAGCGCAACCCATGCCTCTCTCCTCACGATCCTCGACCCTGGTAGGGTGTACCCTCTTCTCTCTCCTCCTCGTCCCCGCCGTCGCCCGCGCGGAGGAGGACTTGACCAAGGCCGCGTGGCTCCGTGCCGCGGCCTACGCCGTGCCCAAGGAGACCGCGCCGGAGGGCGAGGGCTACTTCTCCCTCATCGAAGGACTCGACAAGCGCCTCTACATCGGCACCCACGCCAACGCCGTCAACTCGTGGCTGGTCGCGTTCGCCCCGGACACCAAACGGATGAAGACGGTCGTCGATGCCCACAAGGCCATCGGCAAGGATCTACTCGGCTTCGGGAGCCAGGCCAAGATCCACACGCGGAACAACGTCGGCGCGTCGGGCAAGATCTACTTCGGCACCAAGCAGGGCTACCCCGGCAAGGGCGAGAAGCGCGAGGACTACCCCGGCGGCTACCCGATGGTCTACGACCCGACCACCGGGAAGACGAAGGTCTACCCCATCCCCGTGCCGCATGAGGGCATCAACAGCATCACGCCGGACGAGGCCAACGGCGTTGCCTACGTCTCGACTTGCGCCGACGGTCGGCCCGGCCCCGGCGAGAACTCGCACTTCCTCGTCCTCGACCTGAAGACCGGCAAGTCCCGCGACCTGATCGACACCAAACACATCTACGGCTTCATCGTCCTCGACCACCTCCGCCGCGCCTACCACCCGATGCTCGGCGGCGATATCGTCCGCTACGACCCGAAGACGGCCAAGCTCGAGCGCCTGAAGCAGACGATCGACGGCAAGCCGCCCACGAAGGAATCGAACCTCGCCAACCCAGGCAACGGCCACCCGATCAACTGGGATGTCACGCCCGACGGCAAGACGCTGTACGCCGTGGCGATGGCCACGAACCAGCTATTCTCCTACGACTTGACACAGAAAGGGCCGACGCTGGCCGGGCGGAGCCTGGGCGAGCTGGTGCCGGGGGCGAAGGCCGTCGATTGCCGGGCGATGTGCGTCGGCCCCAAGGGGACGATGTGGGCGTCCGTCACCGTGCCGCACTCCAAGGTGGGCCAACTGAACCACCTGGTCAGCTTCACGTCCGGCGACAAGACGCCGCGCGATCGGGGGCCGGTGGCCATCGCCAACCCCAAATACACGGAGTTCACCGACAAGCAGGGCAAGCCGTTGCCCTTCCACGGGGGCCTCGTCGAGGCACCCGGCGGCGTGACCACGACGCGCCACGTCACCCTCGGCATCTGCGAGGCGCGCGATGGCAACGTCTACATGCTGTCCCTGATCCCCTACACTCTGCTCCAGGTCTCGCCCGCGCAGCTGGGGGCGAAGAAGGCCGCGCGGGGCGTTATTCTGGTGCAGGACGGCGTCGCCAGAGCCGCCCTCGTCGTCCCTCGCCGCATCCTCGATGCCAAGCCCGCCAAGGACGCACCGGCGTGGAACTCCCTCGACCCGAATGTCAATGTGTTGCGCCTCCGCGATTCGGTCAACGACCTGGCTGGCGTCCTCGGGCGCATGAGCGGGGCGAAGGTGGAGGTGATCGCCGACGCCCTCCCGGCGGGCGACAAGCGGCTACCCATCCTCATCGGCGAGTTGGCCGCGAAGGCGCTGGGCGGGCCACAGAAGAAGTACCCCCACGAGCAAGGCTTCCGCCTGATCGCCAGCGAGAAGGGGATCGGCCTGGCCGGGGAGTCGGACCTTGCGACGAGCTACGCCATCTACACCCTACTCGACCAACTCGGCTGCCGTTGGTACATGCCCGGCCCGCTGGGGGAGATCCTGCCCGTCGCGAAGACGGTGACGGTGCCCGAGCAGGACGTATCGACCGGCCCATACACCTACTTCCGCGGCATCTGGTACACGGATCAGGATTTCGCCCGGCGCAACCGCCTGGGAGGCATGCTCCTGAGCGCGGGGCACGCCCTGGAGATGACCGTGCCCGTCGCGCTGCGCAAGACCAACCCGGAGATCCGGGCCGTCATCGGCGGCAAGCCGGACGCCCACAAGGTGAAGTGGACGCACCCGCTCGTCGCGAAGAGCATCGCCGAGGCACACCTCGCCCAACTCGCCAAGGATCCGAAGCTCATGAGCTTTTCGCTGTCGCCGGACGACGGGATCGGCTGGGACGAGAGCGACGACGCGAAGCTCGACGCAAAGGACTTCGACGCGGCGACTGGGATGATCTCCAAGACCGATCGGCTCATGGTGTTGGCGAATCGCGTCGCGACTGCGGTGACGGCGAAGCACCCGAACGTGAAGTTCGGGCTGCTCGCCTATGTGGACTACACCCGGCCGCCCGTCCGTGAGAAGGTCCACCCGGCGGTGGTGCCCATGATCGCACCCATCACCTTCAGCCGTGCCCACCCGATGACGGACGACGGCGAGCCGAACAACAAGGGCTTGCGCTTCCTGGTCGAAGGCTGGGGTAAGGCGGTCCCGGCGACCAGTTACTACTTCTACGCCTACAACCTGGCCGAGGTGTCCGCGCCCAATCCGATGATAACCAAGTGGGGCGTCGATATCCCGATCATCTACGACAAGGGAAAGTGCCGCTACTGGCAGCCGGAGACGCTCGCCAACTTCGAGACGTGCTTGCACGCTCACACGCTCGGCATCCGCATGGCCTGGAACCCGGAGGAGTCGCCCAAGGAGATCATCGACGAGCTACACGCCCGGTTCTACGGCGCGGCGGCGAAGGAGATGGCCAACTACTGGCACTCGATCGACCGGACCTGGGTGGACACCCCGGAGTACGCCGGCTGCGCCTTCGGCTACCTGCGCCGATGGACGAAGGAAAAGCTCGCCGACGTCCGGCAAAAGATGACGAAAGCGAAGGCGGCGGCCAAGACCCAGCAGGAGAAGGACCGCATCGCCCTGGCCGACGAGTCACTCGCCCAGTTCGAGCAATTCATGACCCTGCGCCGCGACCTCGCCGAGGGCAAGTTCGCCGGCCTGGCCGACGGCTCGACCAAGTACCTCGCGCGCCTGGAGGCCGCCGCCAAGAAGTACCGCCCCGAATTCGCCTTCAGCTACGTCCCGTGGGGCGCGGGGGGCAAGGGGGCCAGCCTGAGTTCGATCTACTTCGGTTCGTTCTACGAGGCGACCTACCGCGACGCCGCCCGAGTGGCGCGGGACTTCACGGTATCGACCCCGACGTTGCGGCGGTGGCGCTGGCGACAGGACAAGGACAAGAAGGGGGAGGCATCGGGGTGGGCCGGGGCCGCCTTCGACGATCGCGCCTGGAAGGAGACCGACGTGGCCGTCGATAGCTGGTCCGCATTGGGGTTGCACGACTACATGGGGTCGATGATGGTTCGGGCCACCGTGAAGGTGCCGAAGGTTCCCGCCGGGAAGAAGGTATTCCTGTGGCTGGGGGCGACCGATGGCTCGGTCAAGGTGTTCGTCAACGGCAAACACGTCCCGTTCGCCGATCCCAAGGGCGCGAAGGCGGACGTGTTCACGGGCTATTGCCAACCCGCGTCCTTCGACATCACGTCCGCCGTCACCCCCGGCGCGGAGAACCAGATCAGCCTCCTCTGCACGCGAACGTTCCTCAACGAACTCGGCACCGGGGGACTGCTGGCCGCCCCGGTGATCTACCGCGAGAAGGATTGATCTCGGGCGAACGGATTCTGCCCTTGCCGGACGCACGCCGTGCCGTTATACGCCATCCCATCGAGCCGACGGCGACACCCCCGAGGCGATGAAGACACACGAAACTCAATCGCGTGTCGGGAACGCGGGAACCCGACACCGCCCAGTCCTCTGGGCGGAAGCGTCCACCTCGCCGGGCCAAGCGGCTACTGGGTCGGTCGCTCCGGCGGGTACTTCGCGGCTGAGTTTCTGTCGGATCGGGAGCCGGGCTTCGGCTCGGCTCCCGGTGATACAACCGGCCGGGGGCGAGGGTCTCCCCTCGCCCCCGTGTCGGCTTTAGGATCGGCCCGCGCGGTCAACTCGACACGCGCAGCGCCTTGAACCGCCTCGCGCACTCCGTGATGGCGACCTCCGTCGGTAGGCGTTCGATGCTCGACGCCCCGAAGAAGCCGACCACGCCTCGGGTGTGGGCCAGCACATACGCGGCGTCGTCCGGCTCGGCGATCGGGCCGCCGTGACACAGGACGAGAACCTCCGGGTTGACCGCGTGTGCCGCGTCCGCCATCGCCTGGACACGGCGAACCGCCTCTTCGAGTGTCATCGCAGTTTTCGCGCCGATGGTGCCCTTCGTCGTCAAGCCCATGTGCGGAATCAGCACGTCGGCCCCCGCCCCGGCCATCGCCTCGGCCTGGCTCTCGTCGAAGACATACGGACAGGTGAGCAAGTCCAGTTCTCGCGCGGCGCGGATCATGTCGATCTCGCGATCGAAGCCCATCTCGGTCTCCTCGAGGTTGACGCGGAACTGCCCGTCGATGAGGCCGACCGTCGGGAAGTTCTGCACACCCGAGAAGCCCCGCTCCTTGACCTCGCGCAGGAACAGGGGCATGAGCCGAAACGGGTCGGTGCCGCACACCCCCGCCAGGACCGGCGTGTTGCGGACGACGGGCAGCACCTCGCGCGCCATGTCCATGACGATCTGGTTCGCGTCGCCGTAGGGCATCAGTCCCGCGAGGCTGCCGCGCCCCGCCATGCGGTAGCGCCCCGAGTTGTAGATGATGATGAGGTCCAGCCCGCCCGCTTCGGCACACTTGGCCGAGAGGCCGGTCCCCGCGCCGCCGCCGACGATGGGGCGGCCCATCGCCACCTGAGCACGCAGGCGATCGAGACATTGTTGGCGGGGGATGTGGGACATCGGTGCCTCATCTCTTCGATTTATCTGCGTAATCTGCGAAATCTGCGGATGATTCCGATTCTACGGATCCCCGCCTGTTGTGCCTCGCCTCGAAATAGGTGATAATACACGCATGGCACACGCGGACGTGATCGTGCTGGGACTGGGCGGCATGGGTACGGCGGCGGCCTGGCACCTGGCCCGACGAGGCGCTCGCGTCCTCGGCCTGGAGCAGTTCGCCCTCGGCCACGGTCTCGGCAGTTCGCACGGGCACACGCGCATCATCCGCCAGGCGTACTACGAACACCCCTCCTACGTCCCGCTCGTCCGCCG
>JANXSH010000216.1 GCA_025356615.1 Planctomycetia bacterium
TTCGGGATAGGTCCGCTCGATCTCCTCCTTGTTCGTGCGGGCGAGGTTGCTCTCGGACTGTTTGTAGTCCTCCGAGGTGGTCGGGACGTTGACCGCGTGGAGGTACTCGCGCGGGTGTGCCCCGAGGCGGATCTTGTAGACTCCCGCGAGATCGGTATCGCCGAAGCGCAACACGGAACCATCGCCGAGCGCCTGCGTGGCGAGCTTGATCGGGGCGTTGTCCGCCTCCCCGGCGAGTCGCTCGCGTGGCGATTCGATCGTCGCTTCGACGATGGCCGGGCTGGGCGAGAACATCTCGATCGGCTCGCAAGCGACGAGGGACCGCTCGCGGAGGCGGGCGGCGGCGGCGTAGAAGAGCGTCTCCTGCACGAAGGCCGGGAACGCTGGCGACGTGGGCCAACGGTTCCAGTCGGCGTTCAGCGTCGAGGTAAACAGAACGACCCGACCCCGTCCCGAGATCGTCTGCGTAGCGCGGTCGCGGTCCGCCACTTTACCGGGCAGCGGGGGTGCCCACTCCAGCACCGCAGGCCCACCGGCGGGAGGGGTTCTCGTCGGACCGACCGACCTACCCGGAAGGGCGACCGGCGCGAAGCCGAGGAGCTTCCGAGGCGCGATCCCGCGCTGCGGCTTGGCGGGGTCCGACTGGATGAACTTCATGAAGGCGGGCGCGAGCAGTCGCTCTCGCGCCGCCGAGTCCTGGAACACGCGCAGCGGATCCGTGCGATCCGCCTCCAGGTCCATCGTCAACTGGAACGAGTACCCGGCCCCCGATTGCTGGACGCCGAGTAGGCGCGCGGGCAATAGCCCCTCGCCGCGTGCGTAGAGCATGTCGTTGTAGTTGCCGAGATCGACCTGGTCGCCCATGCCGATCAAGAGCGCCCCGCCGCGCCGGACGTGCGCCTCGAGCCGACGCACCTCGGCGGCCCCGAGACGCGGCACGTCGCAGAGGAACACGGCGTCGATGTCGCTCAGGTCGCCGGTCTTCTCGTCCGCGAACTGGGCGACGCTGATGACCTTGGGCCGGGCGACGATGCTCGCCGGGATCTCGCGCCCCTCGGGGAACGGGTTGAGCGCGACGCGCACCCACTCCGAGGCGCGGTCGAACCGCTCCGGGGCCGACTTGCCGTTGACGAGCAGGACCGAGACGGTGTTCCGCACGCGGACGACGACGCTGCGAACGTCGTCCGCCTCGAGGTCGTCGTGGGAGGTCTGCACCTGGAGGACGTAGTCGCCGGGCGTCGGAAATTGGTAGGTGAACGCGACCGGCGTTTGCTGCCCGCGCTGGGCGCGAATGGTGGCGCTGGCGACCTCGCGCAGGGAACTGGGCTTGTCCTCCGCCGTGGCCCGCGCCTTGCCGACGAAGAGTCGGACGGCGACATCCTCGCGCGTCTCGCCGTGGTTGAAGAGCGTGGCGACGATCGGCATCTTGCCGAGCGTCGTGGCGACCGGCTCGGCGATCTCGAGGTTCGTGACCGCGAGGTTGTTCACTCCCTCCCGACCGACATCGACGAAGATGGCCTTGGCCTTCAGCTTGCGGAACTCCTCCAGAGAGGCCGCGAGTTCGCCGGGCCGGGCGCTGATCCAGTTCGACCGCTGCATGTCGGTGATGAAGTAGACTTCCTTCGCCGGGAACTTGGCGGGCGAGGCGCGTAGGATGTTCGCGACCGTCGTCAGCGTGCCCGTCAGGTCGGCGTTGCCGTGCGTCTGGCGTAGCCCGCCGATCTCGGCGGAAACTCGGCGCGCATCTTCTGATGGCTCCGACACGATGCGCCGCGGCGGAGCGGCCATGAGGACGACGCTGAAGCCGTCGTTGCCCGCGCCCTCGTCCACGATCTTCATCGCCAGCTCGCGGGCGCGGTCGAAGCAGGTGCCCTCGACGAGCTTTACGCCCATACTCATCGAGGCGTCGATCACAATGACGCGGTGGGTCCGCGCCGACCCCATGCGGTAATCCTTGCCGCCGGAGGGGTTCATCCAGCGCCACATTCCCTCCGCCCAGGGCGTGACGCTCGCCATCGCGAGGACGGTCAGCAGGACGATGAGGCAGCGCACGAGGAGCAGGAGAATTTGCTCGAGCCGCATCCGGCGGGCGTTCTTGCGCTGGGCCGTGAGCAGGAATCGCATGGCCGCCCACTCCACGATGCGGAACCGTCGCCGGTTCAGCAGGTGAATGATGATGGGGATCGAGACGACCGACCCGGCGACGGCGACCGCGGCGAGCGGTGCCTCGAAGAGTACGGCGAAGAGTGCGGTTGCAAACAGCGTCACGATGACCATCTCCAATAAACTAACCACAGAGGCACAGAGGCACAGAGAAATACCTGAGTCTCATCAATTCTCTTCTCTGTGCCTCTGTGGTTAGCGCTTCTAACGCACGCCGCGCGAGGCTCGGCGGGCGAGG
>JANXSH010000634.1 GCA_025356615.1 Planctomycetia bacterium
TTCCAGGTCTTTACCCAGGAGCTGACCGGCGTCGATCGCGCCGTCCTCGAGGGCGAGACGGAGGGCGTCTTCCAGGTTCTCGTGAAGCCGGGCACCGACCGCATCCTCGGCGCGAGCATCGTCGCCCGCCACGCCGGCGACCTGATCGGCGAGATGAGCCTGGCGATGACCGCGGGGCTGAGACTGGGCCAGTTCGCGCGGACGATCCACCCCTACCCGACCCAGGCCGAGGCGTTCCGCAAGCTCGGCGACGCCTACAATCGCACACGTCTGACGGCGTTCACGCGGTGGGTGCTGAAGAGGTGGCTCGGCCTGTGGGCATAGGTGCGGGAGACGAGTGAAGCATCCGAAGTCAACTGTCCTCCAAGAACTATTGGACCCCACTCTCGTAGGCATCCAGCCCCCTGAGCATCAGCGGACAGTCCTCGAAGGCCCGCCTCGCTTGGGCCAGGTAGTCGCGCATTTCCTCGCCGTAGTGCTGCGCACCGCCCTCCGTCCTGCACCGCCAGGCAAGACCTCGCTTCTCCAAGAAGTCGCACACTCGGACCAAGTTTTGGATGTCCTCGGCCACATTGTCCAGGGAGGCGTGGTAGATTCTTTTGGCTACCGTTACGTCTTGAAAGACTCGGTCGAATTGGTCTCCGATCGCCTCATCACTTGCTGACTCGACTTCCGCCAAGACATCCCAGATATCCTTGTCGATCAGGGCGAACAGCACAGGGCGACCCGACAGCAGGGCCGCGTCCTCGCCCATCGTGACATTCCTCTCGAACACCCCGAGGAGCGCTTCGAGATCGCCTGTGCCCTCGCGAGTGTAACACTCGTCCAACAGGAGGTCACCGGATTCCAGGCATGTACGAAAGTAGCCGTGGATCAGCCGAGTGTTCTCGTCCTCCTCGATCCCATCGATAGAACCGAGTCGGTTGTATTGCCCGATGATCGGCAGCGCGATCGGGTAAAACGCAACCCCCATCTTGCCGAGGAGGACCAAGACGGACCGGGAACTTTTGAGGCTCACCCCAGTCACCATACATCGCTCGTCGTACAGACCCATGACTGCCTCGCGTCGGGAAGAATGACCCACACGGGCGTTATAGCGACTGCGGCTCCATCCGCCTCGAACCAAGCCTCGAGATGGCACCTCCCGTCTTCGTCGCTACAATACCTCCATGTCCCTGCGCATCACCAACATCCGCCTCCCCATCGCTGAGCCTGAAGACGGCCTGCGCCCGCGCCTCGCCCGCGCGCTGGGCCTCGCCGACTCCGCCCCGGTGGACTATCGCATCTTGCGCAAGGCGCTCGACGCCCGCGACGCGGGGGCGCTGCAATTCGTCTACACCGCCGAGGTGCGCGGGGACGACGAGGCGCTGCTCTCGAGACTCGCGTCTCGATCGAACAAGCAGGTTCGGGTCGAGCGCTTCGTCGAGGAGCCGTTCGTCCTGCCGCCGCCCGGCTCGGTGCCGCTGGAGCATCGGCCCATCGTCGTCGGCTCCGGGCCTGCCGGACTGGTGGCGGCGTACTTCCTCGCGGAGCAGGGGTATCGACCGTTGGTCCTCGAAAGAGGTCGGCGCGTCAACGAGCGTATCCACGATGTCGCGGCGTTCGACAAAGGAGGGCCGCACGACCCGGAGAGCAACTACCTCTTCGGTGAAGGCGGGGCCGGGACGTTCTCCGACGGCAAGCTGACCTACCGCTCCTCGGGGCCGGACGTGCGCCGGGTGCTGGAGCTGTTCGCCGAGTGCAAGGGCAAGCCGAGCGTGGTGTACGACGCCCGACCGCATCTCGGGAGCAATCGGCTCCCTGCGGTCGTCAAGGCGATCCGGCGCGGCATTGAGGCGTTGGGCGGCGAGGTGCGCTTCGGCTGCCGGGTCGAGGACCTCGACCTGAGCGACGGCCGACTGCGCGGCGTGATGACCTCTTCGGGACACATCCCGGCTTCCGTGGTGATCCTCGCCATCGGCCACAGCGCGCGCGACACTTACGAGATGCTCCTGCGGCGCGGCGTGCCGATGCAACAGAAGCCGTTCCAACTCGGCGTCCGCATCGAGCAGCCGCAAGGCATCGTCAACCGCGTGACGTATGGCCCGAATCGCCTCGAGGAGGTCATCGGCGCGGCGAGTTACTCGCTGGTCGCCAACGGGCCGCACGACCTGTTCACGTTCTGCATGTGTGCCGGCGGCTACATCATGCCGAGCGTCTCGCAGCCGGGCTACTTCTGCACCAACGGCATGAGCCTCTCGAAGCACGACTCGCCGTATGCCAACAGCGGCCTCGTCGTGACCATCCCGACCGAGGCGTTCGAGGGGACCGACATCCTCGCGGGCGTTCGGCTGCAAGAGAAGTACGAACGCCTCGCGTTCGAGGTCGGCCGGGGCGACTACTCCTGTCCGATCCAGCGCGCCCCGGACTTCCTCGCGGGCCGGCTGACGCAGGGAGTGCCGGCCAACAGCTACCCGCGCGGTGCGGTCGGCGCGAACATCGGCGACCTCGTCCCGCCCCTCGTCGCCGAGGCGCTGATGCACGGCCTACCGATCATGGACCGCCGCTGGCAGGGCCGATTCCTGCGCGACGCCACGCTCGTCGGCCCCGAGGCGCGCGGCAGCGCCCCGGTGCGCATCGTCCGCGACGATGACACCCGACAGACTCCGGGATTGGATGGCCTCTACCCAGTGGGTGAGGGCGCGGGCTATGCGGGCGGCATCGTCAGCGCCGCCGTCGATGGCCTGCGCACGGCACGCGCGGTCATCGCGCGGTACGCGCGCGGGTGAGAGTCCCCTGTTCGCCACTGGTGTTAGCCCGATGGATCAGCCGGGGGGAAGAGTCTCGAGGAGTCAGCGAAGTTTCTCGCGATCCTCGGGCGTCAACTTTTCGAGCATCTGCTCGGGTGTCACGCCTTCGAGACCCTGTTCGGGCGTTAGCTTCGTGCGAATCTGCGCGGGCGTCAGCTCTTCGAGACGCGCCTCGACATTGTTACACGCAAGCCATCACATCCCTGGCACGTTGAGGGACATCAAGACGCCTTGAAGGTGTGGGACTCGGGATCGGTTTATGAGACCGAAATCCATTACTGCTTCCCGGAGGTTTGAGTTGTTTCAAAAGCTCGATATCCAACCTCAGCACCCCGCCTGGCGTTACAATCAGGATCCATCGGTCACCAACCACGTTCGCGTCGCTACCCTGCATCGGTACCACCAGAATTGGGGTAAAGTAGTTCTCCTCGGATCCTGCGAGGAAGTGGTCGACCAATCCGACGATGACGTAAAGACCTTCGCTGGTGAGGAGAAACAGATATTTGCCGACGCTCAGGATGCGCCGGACAGGTCCTCGAATGGACTCGTACCTGATCGTTCGGGGTTGCTTGTCGTGGAAAACATCCTTGAACAGGATGATCGTCCCGTTAATCCCGACCGCAATCGCCCCTCTCGACGCGCCAGGCATTGGGCAGACATCAACCACGTCCAGACCACCGAAGGTGATCGCGCTCATGTTGAGTCTTTCCGCCTCCGTATCGGGTTTGGTGACCACGACGCCAGCCCGACGCGCGGCGAAGACGAGCGGTTCGCGATCACCATCCGCTCGAAGGGTGATGAGCCGGTGCAAGTCCGGCACGTCCCCCGTCCCCTCGTTCACCGTGGCTGTCAACTCTGCGGCTTCATCGGGGCGATACCACAGTACCCCGGCTCGCCCTAATGGGGCGAAGTAGTAGCCGCTGCGGCCTGCAACGACACTCTGCGCGCCGACAGGTATCTCGGCCCGGTGGGGAGCCTGACCGGCTCTGCGAGACAACGTCCAGAGTAGAACCTTTTTTTCGGTGCTGACACTTATCGACCTCTGCATGAAAGCAACGCCGTTCACGGGTTCGCCCGCCGCGAGGTCCATGCCAGTTCCCCCTTGGACTTTCCCCCGCGTGTCCGTCCGTAGGATTCTCCCGTCTTTGCACCCGAAGCAGAATTCGTGCATCTGCGCGGAACTCCCTGCCCAAGTCACCTCGGCTCCCTCTACGGGAATGAAGACGATTAGGTCGTTCGATCCCTCGTTGTCATGAGGGAATGGCTTCCGGGAGAGTCGGAATACCGCCTCTGATCCCGATCGACGAATCGTCCGGGTGAAGGCGGCCTCCAGGTCTTTCAAGAGGCGACCCCCTGAGTTGCCCGCGTCTGGGACGCTCTCTGTCCATGCGTCAGACAAGACTTTGCCCTGCTGCGGTGCGATGCCGATCCGTGTTTCACAGGTTGTCTCCCAAACCTTCAATTCGGCCGCAGCCTCGCCGTCCTCTTCCGCCCGCTTGATCGCCTCCTTTAAAAAGAGGAGAGCGGCGGAAAAGTCGCCTCTCCTCATACCGTCGTGAGCGAGGTAGCGATAGGGGAGGTAGCTCGGTTCCCCTAAATCGATCGACTTCTCGAAGTCTACGATGGCACGCGGATCAGGAGACGAGACAATACCCCTGACGAGCCAGGGGCCAGCGGCGGATTCGTCGAAGGCGATTGCCTCGTCGGCCATCTTCCGGGCGGCTTCGGAGTCGCCCATCCCCAATAACGCCATCGCCGCAGCCTCGTACCCAAGGATCATGACATCCCGGATTCCCGCATCTCCCTGATGGCGGGGGAGCATGGCGTAGTCTGCCCTCGCCTTGTCGAAATAGTTCAACTGCTCCCGAAATAGTTCCTGCTGGACGGACTCGTCTGTCAGACGGGCACGGTGATAGCTCAGGATCGAGGCGAGTGCTTTGCTCACCACGTTGGGAACGATCTCCAGTTGCCGCTGAACATACTCCCAAGCTTCCTCGAGTTTGCCCTCCCCGGCCAAATGCAGCGGCCAGGCTGACAGTGCGGAGAACACGACGGAATCATCCAGGCCCAACTGGGCGGCGGAGGAGTAGAACATGGCGGCTGCCTGGTAATTCCCAAGCCACTCGCAGCACGCAGCGCGGAGCATAGCCATGTTCGCTGGTTCTACGACGTAAGGGTGCTCCTGGAGCAGTCCAATGATGCCGGCATGATCGTCCTCCTCCCACAGGGCGAGAATGCGGCTCCTGATTAGGGATTCGTATTCCGGCGAAGCCCGCTCCTCCACGTCCCGTAAGAAGCCAGGCAGCAGCGAGGCCACGCCCTTGGGGAGGTAGTCGGCGCGTATCTGCTTTGCCAGGGACAATGACCGCAAGTAATGGCTACCCCTGTAGAATTGCGTGGCGGCCAGGAATCGGGCAAGGTGTTGGTCCTCGGGCTTTCGCGCTCGCCCGCACTCGCCTTCGAGGAGTGCGCCTGCCTCGGCGTATTTGGCGCGGGCGAGCCGGGTGTCTCCCACCCCGATTGCGGCCTGCGCCTCAGCAGAGGCGATTGTCGAGCGACCGCCTTCGTCGATGATGGACGGGGTCATTTCTTCTTCCCCTTCGTTTTCTTTGGCTTCACTGCGTTCTGCTGGTTCCTTGGCCGCTTGACGTAATGCAGCCAGCTGCGGGCGGCCCCGGCGAGGTGAGAGAATGTCGTTACCGAAGCGAAACCCACTCTCGCATGCGTTAGCACCTGGGCGGATTTCTGATGGAGCCGAGTTGTTGACAGATTCCCGCCAACGTCCAACCTGATGCCGCTCACCTCCAACTGGATGTAGGTGCTTGCTCCCGGCACCCGGACGAGGTAATCACTTCCGCTCCCGATAGGGAGGACCGACTGAAGTTCGGCGCCTTCCAGTTCATGGACGAGGAGGGCCATCACTCCGATGGCTGCGTGTTCCGTCAATGTATGCTCGTTTAAGATCAGCGGATATTGGGAACACCGGAGCAGGAAGCCTTGCGGCAGCCCGTTCCACCGGATGTCTCGGTGCCCCTGAGTCGCCGCAACATTCCCCGGACGGCGCAGCCAATCTACCTCGACCCTCCTCTCTATCGTACCAGGTGATTGGGGAGTTGGGTCAAGGCAAAGCCGGACGATCACCGAAGGGGCGAACGCCTGGAAGAGCGCATCTCCAACGAGAGGATGCCGCTGAGGGAGCGTATTTAGCTCTATAGGTCGTACATTGGACATGGGCAGTGGATCCAGCCTGCGGTCGTGAAACTCGGTGATTTTCGCGAACGGGAATATTGGTGGATCACCTTGACCGCCAAACAAGCCCGATTGCATCCAATCGAAGGGATCGAACCCAAGCGGGTAGACACATCGAGGCACTCGATATCAAAATCTAGCCATCGATCACTGCTTCTAACAAATATCGCTTGCACCAACCTCGTATCCCGGCACGACGACGCCGCTCTGCGGCATCGTCGGTGCCTCGGCGTGCGCGAGATTCAGCAACGAGTCCGATGGCGGTATGGTAGCGTCGGCATCGGTCAAAGGAAGTTCAGGCGGCATGGCGAGCGTTCCGGGCGAGGAGTGGGTCGGGCCTGCACGTCAACCTAGCCAACGGCTCCAACCCTGACAAGCACGCGAACCGTGCCGGTTGCCCTGGCAAGTGTCCCGTCGCCCGATTATCCTGTCTTCATCGATCCTTCCCGTACCTGGAGTCGCCGCCATGAGCCTCGAACTCGTCGTCATCGCCGGGCCCGATCAGGGCAAGACGTTCGTCCTCAACGCGGGGAAGGGCCTGATGCTCGGCCGCAGTGCCCAGGCGCAGTATCAAATCAACGATCCGCGCGCCTCGCGCAATCACTGCGAACTGCGCCTCGAGGGCGAAAGCATCGTGGTCGAGTGCAACGGCGGGTCGGGCGGCACCCTGGTCAACGGCCAGAAGGTCGCCTCGCATGCGTTGAAGCCGGGCGATGTCGTCCAGGTCGGCGACACGCGCCTCCGGGTCCAGCTCGGCGACCTGCCCCTGGCCGTCGCTTCCGCACAGGCCGCCGGTGCCCGGCCCGGCAGCGCCGAGAAGCCGATGAAGGCCGAGGATCTGTCGAAACTCGTCGGCGAGAAGTTGGCGCATTACGACATCACCATGGTGATCGGCACGGGGCGTACCAGTGTCGTGTTCCACGCGACGGACACCAAGGACGATCGGCCCGTCGCCTTGAAGGTACTCCACCCGGAGTTCGCGGAGGACGAGGACGAGGTCCAGCGCTTCATCCGCGCCATCAAGACGATGCTCCCGATGCAGCACCCGAACCTGATTCGGCTCTACGCCGCGGGCCGCACCTGCGGCTTCTGCTGGGTCGCGATGGAGTACGTCGCCGGCGAGAACGTGACCGAAGTCATCAAACGCATCGGGGTCGCGGGCATGATCGACTGGCGACACGCCTTCCGCGTCGGCATCCACATTGGGCGGGCGCTGGAATATTGCCACAGCCAGCAGGTCATCCATCGAAATGTGACGCCGACGAACATCCTCCTCGAGGCCACGACCAAGACGGCCCGGCTCGGCGACCTGATGCTGGCCAAGGCGCTCGAGGGCGTTCTTGCCAAGCAGATCACGCGACCCGGAGAGATCATCGGCGACGTGGCGTACATGTCCCCGGAGAGGACGCGCGGCACCGAAGGACTCGACGGCCGATCCGACCTGTACGGCCTCGGCGCGGTGCTCTACGCGATGCTGACGGGCCGCCCGCCGTTCGAGGGGGGGCTCGTCGAGCGCATCACGAAGATCCGCCAGGCGGAGCCGGAGAAGCCGAAGAAGTTCCAGATGTCGATCCCCGATCGGTTCCAAGACGTGGTGATGAGGCTGCTGGCGAAGCGGCCGGAGGACCGCTACCAGACGGCGGCGGAGATGCTGAAGGAGCTGGCCTGGGTCGGCAAGCTCAACGGGGTCACGGCGTGAGGGAGTGTCCGGCAAGCTGGGTAGTCGTGGGGACAGACCTCCCCGCCTCGAGGGCGGGGCATCCTGCGGTAGGTGTGATCGTCCCCATTTCCAGGATGCTCGTTCATGCCCGCCGTATACACGCAAACCCTTTTTTCATCAGACGGGTTGCGCTTCGTCCATCGATCGCGATGGGTGATTCGCTTCGAGTCGCGGCTACTCGGGACGAGCTGAATCGCCGGGATTTTGACTCCCAATCTCCCCCCGCCAATCTCTCCCCTCTCTCGTCTACTCTGTAACGTGCGTGTATCACGAGAAGGGGTCCGCGTCTCTCGAGAGACGCCATCGACCCCGACCCAGGGAGTCCGATCGTATGTTCCGCAAGAGAAGCCCTACCTCCTGGGCGTCGGCCTGCTTTGCATGGCATCGCACGACGAGTGATCTCTCGATGGTATCCCCGCCAGTTCGCGAGCGCGATTCGTGCTGGTGCGGGCGATGATGCGAGGAAACGGGAATGTGAAGAGGAACGCATCGAGGTTGTTCTTCGACTGGCATAGTGCTATCGTGCCATGATCTAAGCTCGAGCGAAATCCCCTGTCGCTGCTCTGGAGCAATGAATCCCCATGACCGTCGAAATCGAACTACTCGAGTCTCGAGATTCCTGGCAAAACATCGTCACCACTTTGGATTCTTACGGATTCGAGGTGTCCGGTCAGGAAGAGGTGCAATTTTACCTTTCCAACCATCCCGACATGCTCGATCCCACATTCCAAATTTGTTTCGGACTACGTCAAGAATTTGGGCCTGCGGCTTCGCTTACCTTGGAAGTGTATCGCGATCCAGAATTCGATGCTAGCCACCTGATTATCTATGTGCGATTTCCGCACTACCCGTCCGACATCATGGGCCGAATCGATTCCGTGGTCGATAAGTGTATCGGCCTCATCGACACTTCGGGGTCGATCCTCGTCACCACCGACTTCCGCCCGATTCGGTGAGACCTCATGGCGTTCGATTGGTGGGAATGCTTTGCTCTGGCCCAACATCTACAGACCTCTACGCCGCCCGGCGTGACGGAAGAGGCTGCTCGTCGCTGCGCCGTTGGCAGAGCATACTTTGCGGCCTTTGGCTTCGCATTCCGCTACGCCACGGACTACCTTGGGTTCGTTCCTCGGGACGATGC
>JANXSH010000641.1 GCA_025356615.1 Planctomycetia bacterium
CAAACTTAGGGTTAGGGGGTGGACTTTGGAGAACAGTGGGAACCCCCCTCAACGGGCGATTTGCTGCCCAGATACTTCACAAAGCACCCCGCATTGCACCGAGGGCCCGTACATCCGTTGTGAGTGCAACGCTTAGGAGCGCGAAAGGCGTAGACACCCCAGGCGGCCAAAGCGACCATAAGAAAGAATAAGTAGACTACCCTGCGCTTGTCGGTCATGTCGTATCCCTCCGCGAACAATCACCCATCGTCCTTGATCGGCAGAACGATTGTCGCGACGGGAGCGGAAAAGAGCAAGACGAAGTCGGGCGAGGCGTGGGGGCAAGATGGGGGATATGAAGGGAGAGATTCGCTGCCAAGCGGCCGGCTCTCTACAATGCCCTCCATGACATCGACCGGAGAATCTCACTCCGGAATCCTACAAGGGAGTATCGCGAAGACATGGACCGCACGTTGATCTTGCTGAAGCCGGACTGCATCCACCGCCGGCTCGTCGGGGAAATCTTGACGAAGTTCGAGAGGAAGGGCCTCCGCCTCGTCGCCCTGAAGCTCATCCAGGCCGACAAAGCTCTCGCCGAGAAGCACTACGAGGTCCACAAGGAGCGACCGTTCTACGGCTCGCTCGTCAGTTTCCTGACGAGCAGCCCGACGGTGGCGCTCGTCCTCGAGGGGCGCGAGGCCGTCGTCGTCGCGCGAAACCTCATCGGGGCGACCGACGGGACCAAGGCCGCCCCCGGAACGATTCGGGGCGACTTCGCCATCTCCATTCAGAACAACCTCGTTCACGGCAGCGATAGCAACGAGAACGCGGCGAAGGAGATCGCCCTGTGGTTCACGCCGGGCGAACTGACCTCCTTCACGCCGATCGACACCCCGTGGGTCGCCGGTTCGTAAAGACGGTTCTCCTCCGCTCGGGTGGAGGAGAACCTCTTTTATTTCTTCGGCCCCAACTCCTCGATCGCATAGGTATGGATATCGCCGTGCCCCTTCGCCCTCGGTCGGTCGCCGATCGAGCGCGGGTCGAGGCCGGCGACGTGGAGCATACCGCCCGTCGCGTCGAGGGCGATGCGGTGTGCCGACAGCGCAGGACGCCATCGCCCGGTGGGCCGGAAGTCGGGGTAGGAGTATCGCCACAACAGGCCATCTCGCCCCAGGACATACGCCGACTTGCCCAAAACATCGATCGCGGCGGAGAGGTGCGGGACCACCTTCGCATGGGGCCGCATGTCGTCCTCGCGGTCGCTGGATATCTTCAGCACGGTGCCTGATCGTGCAAGTAGGTACTTGCCATCGGGGCTGATGTGTATGCCGCCACCCAGGATGGCGCGGTCATTGGTCGCCTTGGTGTTCGCCGCGTCGCCGATTAGTTTCACGTCACCTTTGCGGTCGATGCGAGGCACGGCGAACCGATCGAGGGTGCCCGGCAGGACGCCCTGACTGGAGACGTAGAGCCGACCGCCCTCCGGCGTGAGTGCCACGATCGACTTGCCCCAGATGCTGCCGAACGTCCCGATCGATTTCTTCGAGATCAGGTCAACGGCTTCGACGCTGGTCCATTCCGGCCCTCCGCCGCTCAGGAGGACGATGCCATCGTCGCGGACGGCGAGATCGTAGGCAGAGGAAGCGAGAGGAACGTCGGCGACCTTCTTCAGCGTGGCCGGGTCGATGGCCCAGATCGCCCCCTTCCGCTGCCCGTCCTTGGTCCAGGTCCGCAGGGCGACGAGTCGCTTGCCATCGGGACTCAGCGCGAAGGTTTCGACATCCTCGGACAGAGCGAGACTGGCCACCCGGCGCATCGTGCGGGCGTCGAGTTTGACGAGGCTCGACTCGAGGCGTTGGTGGTAGAAGAGCCATTTGCCGTCGGCGGATAGGAACATCCGGCCGACCGTTCCCCCCGCGAGGTGAGTCGCGGTCGGCCTCAGAGTCGGGATGTCCGTGGGGTTTTCCACCGGGGGCTTCGTCAGGATCGGAATCGGAGTCACGATCGCGACATCGGAAATCTTCCACGGGCGAACGTCGCCGTCCCGGCTGCCGGAGAGTGTGAACCGCCCAGAGGAAGAGAACGCGACGGCGACGAGCGAGTCGGTATGCTTGCGGAACGCCTTGACCTCCCTGCCCGATGCCGTGTCCCAGAGCCGAACCGTGGCGTCGGCCCCGCCGGAGAGCGCCTGCTTGCCGTCCCCCCGGAAGGCGACCGCTCGCACCGCCCCGACGTGTCCGCGATAGACCTGAGTCGTCTTGCCCGTGGCGACATCCCACGATCGCATCGTCCCGTCGTCACTCGCGCTGAGGATCGTTTTGCCATCTCGCGAGAAGGCCGAGTCACTGACCCACCCGGTATGGCCGTCGAACTTACGGATCAGTTTGCCCGCTCGGGCATCGACGAGGACGTGCGTGTTCTCGCTCCCGACGAGGATCGATTTGCCATCGGGGGCGAACGCCAGGGAGTGGATGTACTTCCCGATCGATGCACCCGCGAATCCGCCGACGCGGTCGCCCTTCTCGAGCGACCACACGATCACCTCGTGGTCGTAACCCGCCGAGACCGCCTGTTTTCCGTCCGGCGAGAAGGCGACAGCGGACACGAGATCCTGATGGGCGTCGATCTTGAGTAACTCGCGCCCGGACTCGACTTCCCACAGCCGAACGGTGCCGTCCTTGCTCCCCGAGAGGACGCGCGTTCCATCGGGTGAGAACGCAACGCACCACACGGAGGCGGTGTGTCCGATACACCGTCGCAGATCCCGGCCCGCTTCGATGTCGAAGAGGCGGACGCTCTTGTCCGCGCTGGCGAACGCCGCGAGCTTCCCGTCGGGGCTGAAGGCCATCGCGTTCGCCGGACTCGACTGCGCCTCGAGCGGGTCGGCCTCGCCGGTCGCATCGGGCAGGCTCTCGCCGGACCGCCCGACCTCGAGGGCCGTGCCGAGACGCAATTCTCGCGCCAGATCGCCGAACGCCTGCACGACGACCTGGCGCGAGATCGTGCCCCCGGCGACCTTCAGCGCGCCGAGGTTCCTGGCGAGGTTCTCGCCGGTGATCCGACTCTGGAGGAGCGTTGGGGACACGCCCAACTCGGCGGCGAGAGTCGCGAGGTCCACGTCGGCCTCGTAGCGCAGCGTCATGGCCATGACGACTTCGGCGGCCGTCGTCTTGTTGCCGGTCTTCTCGATGGCCTTGGCAAAACGCTCGGCGTCCTCGTCCATGAGCTTGCGCATGGTCTTCGCGACGGGGTGGAGCGCCTCGACGAGTTCGACATCCTGGCGCGCGAACGCCTTGCGATTCTTGCGGACGTGGTCGCGGAGCTGGTCGTCCTTGGGGATGATGCCGCGCGCGTGGCAGTTGATGCACGATAGCCCGGCCTCGACCGCGCGATCGGGACGTTTGGGGTCGCTGACGATCTCGGTCGGCCCCTTGTTGATGCGGACGTTGTTCGCGTTGACGAGGATGTACGCCTGCAAGCCGTTGGGCAGGTTGAAGATGGCCTCGCCGCCGGCGTGCTGGAAGTTCGTCTCCGCGCCGCCGGGGCCGATCGGGTAGGCGAAGACGTTGCGTCGGTCCGGCAAGAGGATGTTCCGATCGAGGAGGTTCTGGGGGACTGCCTCGAAATCATACGTCCGCCAGTACGCGCCGTTCATCGCGTCGTGCCGCTCGAGGATGCGGTTGCTCCGCGAGATGCCCGAGCCGTTGAACGCCGTGCGCGCGACGCGCTCTTGCTGAATGTTGGCGGCGGAATCGACGCGCAGCTGGCGTTCCAGTTCGCTGAGGTTCGACGGCAGTTGGAGCAGGTCGTAATACAGTGGCGCGCGCGAGGCCGACGCAACGAACCAATCGACGCGCACGACCGGCATCCGCGTCGCAGTCCCGATGAGGACGGCGCGAGAGACGGCGCTGTCGTGGAGGATTCCGTAGGGGTAGTCGTTGAGGAGGCGATTCCACGAATTCGCATCGAACTGATAGTCGCGCAGGTCGATGCGGAGGACCAGCCCGTCGGGGTCCACTTGTTTGGGGAGATTGATCTTCGGGTGCCAGGAGAGGCTGTTGAGCAGCTTGGCGAGGGCGTTGCGATACGTCTTCAACTCATCCACTCCCGCGCCGCCGTTCGCCAGAGAGGCGAGGCTGAAGTAGCGAGTAAATCGGCGTGCCCGCCGGTCGAGTTGATCGAGGTCCGCGAGGATCCACTCGAGGACGGCCGATTCCTGCACGAGTTTACGCTCCGTGCTGGGTCGCACGCCCGGCGCCCCGGCCTCGATCCAGTCGCGCAGGATGGCGAGTTGGGCCTTGTCGGGGCGGGTCGGTTCGCCGACGGGGGGCATCTTGCCACTCGCCACGCGGCGATACAGCGGGGACTCTTCCGCTCTGCCCGAAACGATCTTTCGTCGGCTGACGAGCTTGTCGTGTTCGAGGATGTAGTTGAACCCGCCCTCGACGGCACCGTCTTGCCCGTGACAGCGGTAACAATGCTTGCGGAGAATCGCCTCCGCTTTGATGGCGAGACCAGGGCGATCGATCGAGCGCGGCGGCGCGGCGGCGCGGCTGTCCGTGAAGCCGCTCAGGAGCAGAACGACGGCGGAGGCCCGAACTAGATATTGCACGATGATCTCCTCGTACCATCCGATCCGCGAAGCCATATCTAAGACGATGAGCCCCACCCGACCGATTGCCTCACGTCTCGCCGCGCTCGGCCCCGAGCCAGCGAAACCGTAATCCGATCGGCAGGGGCCAGTTGTTCCCGTTGAAACCATGCTGCGCGCAGTCTTTACGCGGTGTTACTCGGGTCAGCCCTCTGTCAACAGCAGGGCATCTCCTCTCACCTCCGACCGTTTCCAGAGAATACACGACCTTTATTGCGAATGCAAATACCCCTCGAGATCGCGAGCACTCTCGGCATCAGTCGCAAGCGACTCGCCCTTGTGATCGCGGAGGCGAAGCCGACCGAAGCCGATCCCGTGCCCGAGAAGGCCCAGCGCCAAGGAGACTTTCAGGGGACAAAACAGGCGACACTGCCTGATCGAGCACGCGATTTCCATTTCGGGTTCTGCACCAAAGATGCTGACGAGACCGAGAAAAGGACGACTCGCTAGGTCGTGTGGACAATTGTGATCTTGGGCAATAGCGGCTACCTGAGCAGGACCATGATGGAGGCGACGTGGACGAACGCGAGGAAGTTCCGGCCAGTCTTCTCGTAGCGCGTCGCCACGCGCCGGAACTGCTCGATCTCCTGCCGGAAACGCTCCGCCAGGTTGCGGTCCTCGTACTGCTCCTCGTCGTACTCTCGCTGCTCCTTGCGGTTACTCCGTGGCGGGATCACCGCCTTCCCGCTTTCGGCTTCGATCGCCCCCACCCGGCTCGTCGCTGTCGTATCCCTTGTCGCCGATTACGACCTCGATGGGCGAGTCTTCGATCAGCTCCTCCCCCTGGGTCACGTCGGCCTCTTGCCCCGCCGTCGGGACGATCCGCACCGGCAGCAACAGCCCGCTAACCGCCGCGTGGGTCTTGGTCCCGAACCCGCCTCGGCTACGCCCGAGGGCCTGATCCTGCTGCCCACCCGTGCCGTCGGGGTTCTTCCTCGCGCCTGCGGCGTGCGGGTGGGCGCGAAGGATGGTGGAGTCGAGGATCAGCCACTCCAGGTCGGGGTCTTGCAACACCCCGAAGACCTTCCGCCACGCGCCCTCGCGTGCCCGGCGGTCGAAGCGCCGCCAGATCGAGTTGCAGTTGCCGAAGCGCTCGGGCAGGTCGCGCCAGGGCGCCCCGGTCTTGGCGATCCACAGGACGGCGTCGATGAAGAGGCGGTTGTCCTTGGCGGTGACGCCCCGCATCCCTTCGCGGCCGGGCAGGAGATCCTTGATGCGGTCCCAGTCTTCGTCGCGGATGGCGTGGCGGTGGTACATGGCTTCCTCGGTGTCTGGGCTATTCCCTC
>JANXSH010000681.1 GCA_025356615.1 Planctomycetia bacterium
GAGACCGGCGATCTTCGAGTACATCGAGGTGTTCTACAACAATCAGCGACTCCACTCCTCTCTGGGGTATGTCAGTCCAGCGGCGTATGAGCAACCCGAATAACCGTTAACCCTGTGTCCACTTTTCCTGGGGAAGTCCAGTCGGCGCGATTTTCGCTGTGAGAGTTGCTGCTTTAATTTCGCCGTCTCGTCCTTTTCCCGCTTGAGTTCGGCACGAAGGATCTGTCTCGTGTCGGGGCGATCCTCGGCTTCGAGAATCGCCTCCTTCTCGGCAACCTTGCCCTCGATCACATCGATCTTCTCATGCAATTCATCCACTTCAGCCAACGGACCAAGAGTCCTTACGATGTGCGGTGCCATGAATTCGGAGGCGACAGCCGCCGTACTCTTGTAACCGGCTTCGATGAGATCCGGGAACCGAGCTGGACCATCGCAAGCCGTGAAGGCCCGCTCGTAGTCTTCCATGATAAGCCCGTCGATCGCAAACGCGAATTGTTGTTGCTTTTGCCGCCCGACGAGTTCATATTGAAGTAGGACGGCCTTCTGGTACAGCGTTCGCACCCCCTTGAGTACGCTCCGCACACTGACGAGCTCCGGCGTATTCCCCTTCTTCTGCTGAAGTCCATGACCGGCGTGCCCAGCGGTTTCTGGCCGTACACTGACGAGCTCCGGCGTATTCCCCTTCTTCCTTCTCGCCCAATACTGCTTGATTACCTCGGCCAATTCCGTGAGCTTGATCTCTTCCGGGCGGGGAGGTCGGCCTGGGATGGGGGGAATCGCGCGCAGGCCGGCCTCCTGAGCTTCCCGGGGCTTGAAGAGTTGCTCGTCGCGCATTACCAGTGGCTTCCGCAGGAACCCGTGGTAGATGACATGAGGAAGCGTGACCTCCGTAAGCTCTGCACGGTGGAGCAAGTCCGTCGCGGATCGCCCCTTCGGGGTCAGGCGGCAGTGTACGCCCCCATCCGGGCCGACTGGTTCGAGTTCGATGAGTTCGTTCCGGCGGAGTTCGACGAGCCGGTTTTCAACCGTCCGACGGTCGAGGCCAAGGAAGTTCGAGAGTTCGTCGGGTGCCCCGACCAAGAGCGACATAGCCCTGAGTAGGAACTCATCGATTGGCGGGACTTCTCTCGGCTCGATGAGGATAACCCTCAGGTCCATCACGAAGACGGCGATCCCGACCTCTTTGGCACTGACGAACTTGCATCCGGGACGGCGAGCATACCGCCGACCCACGCTCTCGAAAGAGGAAAAGTCGTTCATCGCCGAACCCCCTTGCCATGCCCTGGTGGGTCGAATGCTTGTAAGGCACACTCTTCTGGGAATTGCTCGAGGTGGAGGAGAACCCGGCGAAGCGGTTCTGCACCCGGCACTCGTCGAACGAACTCGTCGTCCCCGACGATGACAAGCGCCTCGCGCGCTCGCGAGAGTGCAACATTGATGCGAGCGAATTCGCGAAGGAATCCCGCCTTTTCGATCTCATTCGAGCGGGTCACCGAAAAGATCACGACATCCGCCTCCCTCCCTTGGACGGTGTCGATGGTGCTGCATTCCACTTCCAGGTGCGGGAAGGAGCGCTGCGAATGGTCGATGCTGCGCTTCAGTAGGCGCACTTGGGCGGAATAACCGCTCAGCAGTTGCACACTCACCTTTTCGTCGGGGTCGTCGGGGTCGTCGATGGCTTCCTCGAACTCCCCGAGGAGGTGAAGAATCCGATCGACCTCCGCCGAATTGACGAAACTCTCCTCCTCGCGCTTCTCTTGACGGTCGTCGAGATAGCGGGTAGTAACCCAGGTTACTGATTTGCCTGTTACCGAGGTAAGTCGAGCGTCGGGGGTCCGGACAGCGCTTTCGACTTCGCCGTCATAAAAACACTCGCTGATGAGCCGTCCGATCGCGGGGACCATGCGGTATTGCTTCTTCAGCATCCGCTGGCATCCGGGCGGCAGCAGCCGACGCAGGCGCTCGAATAATGACTCCGTCGCCTCCTTGGCCTCGATTTCAAACCGCCGACGAAGTGCCGGATCCCTATGCACTTCGTCCTCGAAAGGTGGGAGCTGCTTCGAGTCGCCGACGAAGACCCAGCGCTTCGCTCGCGCCATCGGAACCAGAACTTCGGTCGCGGTAGCCTTCGATGCCTCGTCCACGATACACAAGTCGTAGGTGACCTCGCCCGCTCCGGGCAGTGAGGCGAGTCCGATGCAAGTCGCGGCCACGACATCGGATCGCTCGCAGAGAGCTCCAAGGAAGTTTGTGCCACGGCCGAACCGATCGAGCCACTGGACGTGAAGGTCGAGAAGTGCTTCCGCCCGGCGGCCCTCCTCCGAGTCGCCGACCAACACACCCGACCACTCCGCCATTTCGCCTGGCAGCAAGCCCAGGAACTCGTCCGCGTCCTTCCGGGATTTGCGGAACTGGCCTTCCAATTGTTCGAGTTCCTGCTTGTCCGAGTCGAGCTGGTGGCGAAACTCTTCGGCTTCCCGCTCAAATGTTTCCCTATCATCAGCACTCCCTTCGGGGCCGGCCGTCGCCTCGCCCCGGCGGAGCGTGGCGATTCTCGCCTTGAGGTCTTGGATCGACTCCCGGTGCGCCGCGACTCGTCCTTTCAAATGAGCGATCTGCCGAAGCCTGGACCCGGTAGTGATCTCGTCCGGGTCCAGGCTTGCAGATCGCCCACTCCCGGAGCCACGCGGTACTCCCACTTGCGACCTCCTTTCGCCATCGCTCGAGTTGATTCTCCACCAAGAAATTTTGGCAGCCGTCGGCGACCACGGAACTTCCCGGACGTGCGATGCGTAACAGCTTTAGCCCTGGGGCAGCCTCTGCCAGACGTTCGAGCGCATTATCGATTGCGACATGAGTCTGTGAGGTAAGGAGAATGCGTGCTTGCGGGTTCTGGGCCAAGGTCTCGCGTATGAGATTGACGATGAATTGGGTTTTGCCCGTCCCCGGTGGTCCCTGTACCAGGAGTATATCTTCCGTGCCGAGAGCGGCCGTGACGGCCTCTCGCTGCGACTGGTCCAAGGTGCCAGCCTCCACCTTAGAATTGCGGATGTCACTGCTGGGGAGGCGAGCGGTTCCAGGCTCCAAGAGTAGCAAGCGCAGGTCACTGCGGACCGACGCGCCTGTCCGGATTGCCTCGAGCGCGATGGCTTGCCGGTAGATGGCGTTGTCGGTCGCTCTCGTGTCGAATCTCGCCCGGCCCTCACGTGGGAACTTCGCGAGATCGCAGCGCGGGCAGTTGAGGATGACCGTCCCGTTGACCACATCGTAGACTTCGCCGGGAAACCGATTCCTCTCGGCCTCGACAATTCGCGGCTGGTCGGGCTCGATACCGACAAGATCTCCCTTTACTTGCAGCGTCACGAATTGCCCCTCGACCTTGGCAGCCGTGAATTCGATCGGCACAAATCGTTCTTTCTCAAAAGTGCGCCGGGCCTCGAGTACCTTTTTCCACGTCGAGAAGAGCGCATCCCCGGCTTCCTTGGTCTGCTCTCGCTGTTTCCGTTCCTCGAACTCGGCCAGCACCTCTTCGATTAACTTGATCGCCTCCTTTGCCTTGATCGCACCGGGCCGCCCGACGACATCGAAAGTGAGGGGGGACGGCAGCGTTCCTTCTTTCTGTTGGAGGATACGGTGGGGCTCCCAGGCTCTCGCGATCGTGATCGCGAAGTCGTCCCCACCGCGATTGTCTTTGCCAATCTGGTACGAGAATTGCGACCCATAAATGTAGTAGCTATCCGCAACGACACGCTCCTGGGGCGTGCCGCGATCAGAGTAGAAACGAGCTACGGTCGCTTCGTCGTTAATGTCCTGCTCGACGAACTTTTGACAAGAACCCTCATCATTCGCTCCCATCTGTTCCGTAACGACATCACGCGCCCTATTCGACAGGCGAACCCGGCAGTGTTTCCGATCTCGGGCGGCCCACACGTGCCGACGAGGGAGTTGGACGCGGGCGAGTTCGTGAGAGAGGACGCCTGCGGTTTGCGGACGTGCCTTCGGGTCTGAGTTCAGGCAGCGCTTGAGGATCTGACGGACTTCCAGGACGATGTCCAATTGCTCGAGTGCCGGGGCTAGATCCTCATAAGCCCTGACCGGAAGGTCCGAAAGCGCCCAGAGAGCGAGGACGCCAAACCCATAAACGTCTCTGGCGTAGCTGTTCGACCCATCGTCTGGCTCCGGCGGGGCGTAGGGACGGGAAACGAACTCGTTCAAAGTGATGCGAGGCTGAAGACACCGTTTGAGCTTGGATATGCCGAAGTCGGCGAGCTTGACGGTACCGTCGTGGTCCACGAGAACGTTTGCCGGTTTCACGTCCCGGTGACAGTAGCCATTCGCGTGAGCGTGGGCGAGTGCCTCCACGAGAGGAATACCTATCTGCTCGGCGAAGTCGTCCCACCCACTGAATGCCGTGGCCCCCCGCCGACGGTGTTCGATTAAATCGTGAGACATCCATTCGAGCACGAGAAACGGGTGCCCGTGGGCGACCTCCCCCGAGTCGCGTATCTTGAGGATGTTCGGATGAATGAGGTTCCGAAGTGCCTCAAGCTCCCGCCTGAATGCTTCCGCCTCGATTTCTGGAAGGTGCTTATCCCGGTCGAACCGCTTTATGGCAACAAGCTCGTCCTTTTCCAAGTCGCGCGCCTTGTAGATCGACGCCATTCCCCCGACGAGAGGAGTATCGAGTAGCCAATATCGCTCAAGAATGATCTCGCGTTTAATCGCATTGCTCATGGGCTCTCCGGGTGTCTACAGCAAAAAACTACGCGGGCAAACTTCGCTTGAAAGCCTCACCCTTGCAGGGAAATCCGGCTGAGTCCCGAGAGATCCTTAGCAGAACAGCCCTGGAAGCCTGGGCGGTTCACTCCGTCTACCAACAGGAAGCGTAATCCCGTCCTTGTTCCAATTCACTTTTTATTGGCATGAGTCGTCTATGCAATGTCAATCGTCACATCAGCCCCAACTCCAGCGCCACCTCTTCGGACATGCGGCTCTTGTCCCACGGCGGTTCCCACACCAGTTCGACGCGCGCCGACTTGACCTGCGGCAGCGCCGCGACCTTGCGCTGCACCTCGCCCACCAGCGAACCGGCGACGGGGCACGCCGGCGAGGTCAGCGTCATGTCGATCGTCACGTCCGCCTCGGGGCCGACTGCGATCTTGTAGATCAGCCCCAGGTCGTAGATGTTGACCGGCAATTCCGGGTCGAAGATCGTGCGCAGCGCCGCCTTCACGCGCTCGCCGAGCGGCGTGTCCGCCGGCAGGTCCGGCATCTCGACCGCCTTCGGCTCCGGGCGCTCGCCCATCACCGGCAGACCGACTCGCTTCAGTTCCATCGATGTCCCTTTCTCAGATCGTTCGTCTACTGCCGGTCCAGTCGTTCCCGATACTTCATCTCCAGGGCGTTCCACAGATGCGCGGGAACCCCCGTGACTCGCTCGAGCCGAATCGCCGCGCCTGGTGAGATCGGCATCTTTCCCGTGATGATCTGACTGATGTGTTTCTCGGTAAAGCCGGTCCGCTGGGCCAGTTCCTTTTGCGAAATCCCTCGCACCTCGATGGTCTCGAGTAAGGTTGCCCCCGGTGGGACGGCGTAATCCGGCTCGTAGGTGTATTTAGTCGTCGCCCTTCGCGCCATACATTCCTCTCGCTGCCTCTGCCCGGCCCTAAAGGACCGGGCTAAGAACCAAAGCCCCGTGAACGGGGCTAAATGCGGGGTGTCGCAATGTGGCTCAGCCCCGTTCACGGGGCTTTGGTTCTTAGCCCGGTCCTTTAGGGCCGGGCGTTACTCTCGTGATCGTCTAACCATGCCGAGCAACTCGACGATGACGGTTTTTGTGACCGTGATCCGCCTTTTCCGAACCTCCTCGCCGGGTTCGTGCATCATCCCGCCAGTTCCGCCGCGTGCTGCCTGACGCGCTTCAGCATCGCCTCGAGGCCGTTGCGGCGGTTCATGCTCAGGTGCTGGTCGAGGCCCAATTTCGCGAAGTAGCCCTCGATGTCGAACGCCAGGATGTCGGCCGCCTTCTGGCCGGAGTAGAGGTGTTCCAAGAGGCCGATGAGGCCGCGCACGAGGTCGGCGTCGCTGTCGGCGAGGAACTCCAACACGTCCGCCGTGCCCGGCTTCTGGCGGGCGGTCAGGTAGACCGTGCTCTGGCAGCCGTGGACGCGCGTGCATTCGGTCTTCATCGCGTCGGGCATCTTCGGGAGCTTGTCGCCCATCTCGATCAGGTATTGGTAGCGGTCGTTCCAATCGTCGAAGAACTCGAAGACCTCGGCCAGTTCCTCGCCTGCGGCTCGCGGGCTGGCGGCGACCGCCGGGGCGTACTCGATTTCCAGGTGCGGCGGGCACGTCGCCTGAGTGCCGCCGCACAGTTGCATCTCGGCGGGACACGGCTCCTTGGTCGCCTCGACCGGGAGCGACCGCGTGCGGCGGGTCGCCTGGTGGACGATCTCCGTCAGCGAATCCGCCAGGGCATCGACCTCGGCGAGGGTGTTGTACAGCGCGAACGACGCCCGCGCGGTCCCCGGCAGGCCGAAGCGGTCCATGAGCGGCTGACAGCAGTGGTGCCCGGTGCGGACGGCGATCCCCTCGAGGTCGAGCTTCGTCCCCACGTCGAGCGCCGACATCACCGGCTCGGCGACGACGAACGACAGCACCGCCGCCTTCTGCTCGGCGGTGCCGACGAGGCGAACGCCAGCGATCTGCTCGAAGCGCCTCGTGGCGTGGGCGAGGAGCATGTCTTCGTGAGCGGCGGCGCGGTCGATGCCGACGGAGGACAGGTAGTCGAGGGCGGCGGCGAGGCCGACGACGCCGGCGATGTCCGGCGTGCCCGCCTCGAACTTGTTGGGCAGGTCGGCGTAGGTCGTGCGGTTGAACGAGACGGTGTGGATCATGTCGCCACCGCCCTGCCAGGGGGGCATCGCCTCGAGCAACTCGGCCTTGCCGTAGAGGACGCCGATGCCCGTGGGGCCGTAGAGCTTGTGGCCGGAGCAGACGAGGAAATCGCAGTCGAGTTCCTGCACGTCGATGGTCAGGTGTGACGCGGATTGGGCGGCGTCGAGGAGTACCTTCGCCCCGCGAGCGTGGGCCGATTCGATGATGCGCGAGACGGGGTTGATCGTGCCCAGCGCGTTGGACAGGTGCGTCACCGCGACGAGGCGGGTGCGGTCGTTGAGCAGCTTCTCGTACTCGTCGAGGAGCAGTTCGCCCCGGTCGTTGATCGGGATCACGCGCAGCCTCGCCCCGCTCGCTTCGCAAGCGAGTTGCCAGGGGACGATGTTGCTGTGATGCTCCATCGTGCTAACGATGATCTCGTCGCCGGGCCGGAGGAAGGTCCGGCCCCAACTGGCGGCGACGAGGTTCACGCCCTCGGTCGCGCCGCGGACGAAGACGATCTCGCGCGAGTGGGCAGCGCCGAGGAAGCGCTGGACGGTGAGCCGGCCCGCCTCGTAGTCGCGCGTGGCGCGCTCGCTGAGTTGATGCACGGCGCGATGGATGTTGGCATTGTCCGCCGTGTAATACTTACGGATCGCGTCCAACACGGCGTTGGGCTTCTGCGTCGTCGCCGCGTTGTCGAGGTAGACGAGCGGCTTGCCGTGGATCTTCTGGCGCAGGATCGGGAAGTCGTCGCGGATCCGCCGGATGTCGAGCGCCGACGACGCGGCGGGAATGACGCGCCCGGCGGGGTACGGCAAGACAGTAGTCATGGGGGGGATGCTCATCACTCGTCCTCTGTTTCCGTCAGGCGCGGGAGGTGACTCGACTCCAGTAATAGCCCCTCGAGCCGTTGCCGAAGTTTGTCGATCTTCACGCGCCGGATGATGTCGTTGGCGAAGGCGAAGGTGAGGAGGGCGCGGGCCTGCTCCTCGCCGATGCCCCGCGCCCGGAGGTAGAACAGTTGCTCCGCGTCGAGTTGGCCCACGGTCGCGCCGTGGGTGCATTTCACGTCGTCGGCGAAGATTTCGAGCTGGGGCTTGCTGTTGATCGTCGCGTCGTCGGAGAGTAAGAGCGTCTTGTTCGTCTGCTTGGCGTCGGTCTTTTGCGCATCGGGGCGGACGAAGATCTTGCCCGCGAAGACGCCTTTGGACTTGCCATCGAGGACGCCCTTGTAGAGTTCGTGACTGTTACAGTTCGGCTGCGCGTGGTCGATGACCGTAAGGTTATCCATGTGTTGCGTGCCGGACGTTTGGTAGAGGCCGTTGACGGTCGCCTCCGCATGTTGGCCGGTGAACAGGACGCGAACCTCGTTGCGGACGAGCTGCCCGCCGAGGCCGACGTAGTGCGTCGAGAAGGTCGCCTTGGCGGCGACGACTGCCTGGGTGCAGGCGAGGTGGAACGCCTGCGGCGACTCCTCTTGTACCTTGTAGTGGTCGAGGACCGCGCCCTCGCCGAGGACGATTTCGCACACCGTATTGGCGGCATATGGAGCCCCCGAATCTCGGTAGTGATTTTCCGTTATCGTGGCCTGACTGCCTTTCCCGAGGACGATCAGGATGCGACGATACCACAAGCGCGGCAAGCCATCGTGGGTATGGCCTGCGGCGAACTCGAACCAGATCGGGTCTTCGACGACGACACCATCAGGGACATGGACGAACAGACCCTGGTCCCACATCGCCGTATTCAGAGCGACGAACGGATGGTCTTGGTAATCCGCATGCTGACCGAGGTAAGGCTCGACGAGTTCGGGGAACTCTTTCAGAGCGTCCACCAAGCTCATGAACTGTACGCAGCTCGGCAGAGTTGCTGGGTGATTGACGGCGTATGAACTTTCGCACGGCTGGCCAATCTGCATCGGCGTGCGGACGATCGGCTTGACGCTGGTGAACTTCCAGTCCTCGTCGCGATCGTTGGGGAAACCCGACTTGGCGAAGCTGGCGATCGCGGTGCTTCGGAGTCGCGCGATCGCGGGCCGGTCGTGGCCGGGCAGCGTCTTCTCGGCGGCGCTGAAGGCGTCGAGGTGTGTCTGTGCCGTGGTCAGTCCGGGGGCGGCGGTGGTCGTCGTCATTTGGTCGCTCCTGGGCCACCCGCAAGTCCCTCGTACCCCTTGGTCTCGAGTTCCAAAGGCAACTCCTTACCGCCGGAGCGGACGATCCGCCCTCCCGCGAGGATGTGGACACGGTCAGGGACGATGTAGTCGAGCAAGCGCTGGTAGTGCGTGATGACGAGCATGGAGCGCTCCGGCGAGCGCAGCGCGTTGACGCCGGCAGCGACCGTGCGCATGGCATCGATGTCGAGACCGGAGTCCGTCTCGTCGAGGACGGCGAGGACGGGGCGGAGGACGGCCATCTGGAAGATTTCGTTGCGCTTCTTCTCGCCGCCGGAGAAGCCCTCGTTGACGGGGCGTTTCAGCAAGTCGTCGCTCATGTTGACGAGCTTCATCTGGGCGCGGACCATCTTCAGAAAGGCGGCGGCGTCGAGGTCCGGCTCGCCCCGATGCTTACGGATGGCGTTGACGGACGCACGCAGGAAGTAGGTGTTGTTGACGCCGGGGATCTCGACGGGGTACTGGAAGGCGAGGAAGACGCCCTCGCGGGCTCGCTCCTCGGGGGGCATCTCCAGGAGGTTCTTGCCCCGGAACAGCACCTCGCCGGAGGTGACCTCGTAGGCGTCGCGGCCCGCGAGGACGCCGGCGAGCGTACTCTTGCCCGAGCCGTTCGGCCCCATGATGGCGTGGACCTCGCCGGGGTTGATATCCAGGGTGATGCCGCGGAGGATCTCTTTGTCCCCGACGCGGGCGTGAAGGTTGCGGATGCTTAGCATGGGAGTCGTCATATCTGTGGTGTATTGACCTCGGAGGATTTCACGGTTCATTCTTCTCTCAGGGCATGGAGCCGAGCCAGCACTTCGGCAGTGGTGTACTTCTTGCCGGGGTTCGCCTTGCGCCGGGCGATCTCCTCCGCGTCGTAGACGCGAAGAGCTGAGGAGCACAGTTCGTCATCATCCGAATCGATGGGGTGGAAGTGCCCGATCGCCTTGCCATTGGGGTCGAGGAGGATCGTCCTGTCCTTCAACCCGAGAAGGAACGCCAGTACGGCTTCGTCGGTAATGGTCTTCATGTTTTCCCTCGTCGGGTGAACTCATCGAACGATCTTGACCGCAATCACCATTACCTTGCGATCACCGGGGTTCACCTCGTAGAGTACGGCGAGCGGGTCGTCGGTGTAGATCCATCGGTCCCGAAACGGGATACCTTTGCGTTCGGGATCGATGCGCAATTCGACATCGATCCGGTCCGACGCATCGGCCACCGCTTGCTGGTCGATGGCATCGTTCCATAGGGTGGTGAGACGGGCTTCCGCACTCGGGATCCAAATGACGGTGTAGATCACTTGGCGGTCTCACCCTTGATTCGCTTCCAAACTTCGCTCAGCGGCGACCCACCACCCTCGGAAGCGGCCCGCTTCGCCTCTTCGAGATCCTCCAGGGTGAAGGGATTCCTGCGGGCGTGCATCTCCGCTTGATCACAGGTAGGCCGAAAGCGGCCGATCTCTCTCCCGCTCCTGTCGAGCAGAACGACTTCGCCCTTTTGGGACGAAAGCATGGCCGCGACCGCATCATCGAGTGTCAATTCGCTCATTTCGTCTCCCTTGTTATCCCACGCTCTCCTCGAGACTCACCCCCAACAGCTTCTGGGCCTCGACGGCGAACTCCGTCGGCAACCCGCGAGCGAACCACTGCCCCTCATATCGAATCTTCCTCGGTCTCCTCTATGAGTCGGAACTCGACGATATCCACCTTCGAATCTGCCACGGCTACGAGGTACAGCACCAGGAGGGGTGCCACTCGAATTGCACGATAGTTATCGACAGAAGTTCCTTTCCGATGTGCGTTGACACCCAGTTCTCGTTCGGCATCATCAACGGCTTCGTTGATCGCTCGTCGAAGAGAAACATTATCGGTCCACAACCTCGCCAGGTCATCGGACGCGGTGCCCAACAGATCGACCTGAAACCTCATGACGATTGCTCCAGATCGCGTAACCGCTGCCTCACCTCGTCGAACGACACCCTCGACTTGTCGTTCGCCACGCGACGATCCGCCTCCGCGAAGTCGAACAGCCTACGAGCCTGTTCATACAACTCACGGTTCTCGGCGGAAACGTCGGGAATGTATCGGCCCAGCCGTTTGCCCGTCGTGTCACAGACCTCGACCGGCTCGGACAGCCCCGTCAGCACGTCGAGCGTCAAGTCACTCACACTGATTCGACTCATCGCGATACCCCTTTATCCCACACTGCCTTCCAAACTCACCCCCAACAGCTTCTGCGCCTCGACGGCGAACTCCATCGGCAGCTCGCGGAAGACCTCCTTGCAGAAGCCGTTGACGATCATGCCGACGGCGTCCTCGGCGGACAGGCCGCGCTGGCGGCAGTAGAATATCTGGTCCTCGCCGATCTTCGACGTGGACGCCTCGTGTTCGACGCGGGCCGAGGGGTTCTTCACCTCGATGTAGGGGAACGTGTGTGCCCCGCACTTGTCGCCGATGAGCAGCGAATCGCACTGGGAGTAGTTACGCGCGTTGGCCGCGCCCTTGAGCATCTTCACGAGGCCGCGGTAGGTGTTCTGGCCCTGACCCGCCGAGATGCCCTTGGAGACGATCGTACTCTTGGTGTCCTTGCCGATGTGGATCATCTTCGTGCCGGTGTCGGCCTGTTGGCGGGCCTTGGTCAGCGCGACGGAATAGAACTCGCCGACGCTGTCGTCGCCCTGGAGGATCACGCTGGGGTACTTCCAGGTGATCGCCGAGCCGGTCTCGACCTGCGTCCAACTGATCTTCGACGCCCGGCCCTTACAGATGCCGCGCTTCGTCACGAAGTTGAAGATGCCGCCCTTGCCGTCCTTGTCGCCGGGATACCAATTTTGGACGGTCGAGTATTTGATCTGGGCGTTGTCGCCGGCGCACACCAGTTCCACGACGGCGGCGTGCAGCTGGTTCTCGTCGCGCATGGGGGCCGTGCAGCCCTCGAGGTACGACACATACGCCCCCTCCTCGCAGACGATCAGCGTCCGCTCGAACTGCCCCGTGTTGGCCGCGTTGATGCGGAAGTAGGTGGACAATTCCATCGGGCAGCGCACGCCCTTGGGGATGTAGCAGAAGCTCCCGTCGCTGAAGACCGCCGCGTTGAGGGCGGCGAAGAAGTTGTCCGTGTGCGGCACCACGCTGCCGAGGTGCTTGCGCACCAGCTCGGGGTGCTCGCGGACGGCCTCGCTGAACGAGCTGAAGATGACGCCCATCTCGCTGAGCTTGCCCTTGAACGTCGTGGCGACGGACACGCTGTCGAACACCACATCGACGGCCACGCCGCTCATGCGCTTCTGCTCGTCGAGCGGGATGCCGAGCTTGTCGAACGTCTTGCGGAGTTCGGGATCGATCTCGTCGAGACTGGCGAGCGTCTTCTTCTTTTTCGGCGCGCTGTAATAGATGATGTCCTGGTAGTCGATCGGCGAGTACGTCACGTTGGGCCACCAGTGCGGCTCCTCGAGCGTGAGCCAGTGCCGATACGCCTTCAGACGCCAGTCGAGCATCCAGACCGGCTCGTTCTTGCGCGCGGAGATCAGGCGGACGATGTCCTCGTTCAGCCCCGGCGGGACGGAGTCCGTCTCGATGTCCGTGATGAAGCCGTGCTCGTATTCCCGGCCGGCGAATTCCTCGATCGTAGTCGTTGCAGCACTCATCATTCCCACCCTTCTTCGAGATCAACCGCGAGACGACGACAACGTCAACAGGGGAGCTTCTACCCCAGGCAGTTGCGCTCGCAGGTTTTCGAGGAAGACCCCATCCTGACGGAGGAGGTCCGCGAACGTTACCTGGTCGAGGATGTGTCGCATCCACTGTTCCAAAGTCTGCCACAATCCGCGCAAGACGCAGCCGTCGTGGTGGACGCACATGCCGACCGTCTCCGGCCCCGCGTGGCGTTCGCAATAGCCCGGCTCGTCGAACAACGGCTCGCCCAGGATCAGGAGGACGCTCCCGAGCCGGATCTGTTCCGGCGGCCTGGTGAGATGATACCCCCCCGTCCGCCCGCGCACGCCCTCGACCAGCCCCGCCTGACGCAGGACCGCGAGGAGCTTCCCGACATACGGCGCGGAGAGGTTCTCCGCCGCCGCGATCTCGGGGATGGTGAGCGACTGCTCCCCGTGAGACCGCGCCAGCCGCAGCAGGCATCGCACGCCGTACTCTTCTTGGGAGGTGATCTTCATACCTCTATAATAGTAATCTGTACTCTTTTGTCAAGAATATGAGCAAGAAGCCCACCGATTGCAATCGGTGGGCTTGGAGGACTCTTACAATGTCCCTCATCTACCTCGACTGCAACAGCACGACACCGATGCTTCCCGAGGTGTGGGAGGCGATGCGGCCCTACGCCCTGGACACCTTCGCCAACCCCGCCAGCGCCCACCAGGCGGGCCGTCGGGCGCGTCGGGCGCTGGAAGATAACCGCGAGCGCCTGGCGACCCTCCTCGGGGCCTACCCCGATGAGGTCGTCTTCACCTCGGGGGCGACGGAGGCGAACAACCTGGCCGTCGTGAGTCTGGCGGGCGACCCGCCGGGGGAGTTGATCGCGTCGGCGCTCGAACACCCCAGCGTGAGCGAGCCGATCGCGCATCTCGCGGAGCATGGCTTTCGCGATGTCGCCTGGCCGGTGAGTGCCGAGGGACACGTTCGTCTCGATGCGTTGCCGGGGTTGTTGCGAGCGGAGACGCGGTTCGTCGCGCTCATGCTGGTCAATCACGAGACGGGGGCGATCCAGCCGGTGAGGGAGTGCGTGGACGTTCTCCGACACGGTTCCCCTCGCCCCCTGTACTCAGGGGGAGAGGGGTTAGGGGTGAGGGG
>JANXSH010000233.1 GCA_025356615.1 Planctomycetia bacterium
CTAAAAGGGAGGGGGAGCCGGAGGCATGTCTTTTGGCGTCACGTCTCCCTCTGACCGGTCTTGCTCCCCCTCCCTTTTAGGGGAGGGGGCTGGGGGGTGGGGTCTAACCAGCGACGAATTGTGATCTTCGAAACTACTGGGAAGGGTGCTCCGCTCGGCCCACCCTAACCCTGCCTCAATGCACCTTGTCGGCCCGGATGCGCATCCCGACGGCATCGGCGCAACTTTGGGGCGTCACGCCGAAGAGGCGCTTGCTGGCGAGGAACGGCTTGAAGACGTGGAAGAAGGTGCCGACGAGAACCTTGATGTCGAACCAGAAGCTGAGTTTCTTGATGTAATAGAGGTCCATCGCGAGCTTGCGTTCGACGCTGCCGAGGTCGGTGTCGGCCCCGAGGTTGATCTGGGCCAAGCCGGTGACGCCGGGCAGTACGAGGAGGCGTTCGCGGTAGTGCGGGATGGCCTGCTCGAGTTGGGGCACGAATTCGGGCCGCTCGGGGCGGGGGCCGACCATGCTCATGTCGCCGCGCAGGACGTTCAGGAGTTGGGGCAACTCGTCGAGGTGGGTGCGGCGCAGGAATCGCCCGACCGGCATGACGCGCGGGTCGCCCCTACCAGCGGACCAGACTACTCCGGAGACTTTTTCGCACTCGTGGTACATCGAGCGAATCTTGTAGATCGTGAACGGCAGACCGCCCTTCCCGACGCGAGTCTGGGAGTAGAACACGGGGCCGTGCGAGGTGAACTTGACGGCGAGAGCCGCGACTAGCAGGAGCGGGCTGGAGAAAAAGAGGATCGTCAGCCCGACGACGACATCGGCGATCCGTTTGCACGCCGTGTAGATGCTCTGCGGGACCAGGACGGCTGGCGGGCGCTGGACGGCAAGAGGGGTCCACTGATTCGGGAGCCTGAGCGGCTCCGTAACCTGCGTCGCTGATCCCTCGACGGCGTTCTTGGTCTGGGCAATCATGCTTCTCTCACCCTCCGGTCCGTTCTGACGATTATATAAAAACTAGGATCCGGCGAACAGGCCGCGCTTCAACTCAGGCAACAACAGCCCCATGAGCCTCACCCCAGGGTCGTCGTTCAGAGAGCCGCCCGACCCCGTAAGGTTGCGAATGATGTATAGCTTGTAAAGCAACCCCTGGCGAGCAAATCGTGTCCGAGGACTGTTCGGCGCTTCCCAGCGGTCCCCCGAAGAGAACGCCCAGAAGATGCGCATCTGGCTCGGCCCGGACGACTCTTCGCGCGAGAAGGCCGCCGTGAAGAACTCCGCAGACTCGACCCCGTTGTTCTGGATCTGGACCTTGACGGCCCCGCCGTTCATCGTGTACCCCGCCGACTGGTAGCAGTGTTCGGGGCGGTGGACCGACAGGCGGGCCGGCTTGCCCACCTGGAGGATGACCAGGACGCGCTCCCCGGTCTGAGGGTCGAGGAAGCTGCGGCTGTAGTGGCCGCTCGCCCCGGACAGGGCCAGCGACTCGGCGTCATGCTCGTAAGCAAGACCCTTCCAGGGGCCGAGGTCGTCCGGCAACTCCGCGAGTCGCTCGACCGCGAGAGAGAGATCCTCGGACTGGTGCCAACGATCGGTCCACAAGCCATGCACGACACCGGCGCTGACCAGGACGAGGAGTCCAACCAGGATGGCAACGAATCGACTCAAGGTACTCTCCCTCCTAGTTGTCAGTTGTCAGTTGTCAGTTGTCAGTGTTCATTCAGGATGTAAGCGAGATGACGACTCACTTCCAAGACTCATCCACTAACAACTGACAACTAACTCTGACAACTGACAACTGACAACTACTTACGAGACCGGCGGGGACTGCCCGTAGTTGACGGCGTGGCCGTAGCGCTCCGTCTTCTCGCCGATGATGACGGTCCCCAGGACGCGGATCTGGAGCGCCTCGAGGCGCTCCTTGGCCTGGTAGACGGCGGGGGTCCGGCTGACATCCTTCATGACGGAGAGGATGACCGTATCGGCTTGCTTGCCGAGCATCAGGGCGTCGGGGACCGGCAGGATTGGCGAGGAGTCGATGACGATGAAGTCGTACTGTTCCTTGAGCCACTCGAAGATGGCGCAGACGCCTTCCTGGGCGAGGGCTTGCAGGGCGTGGGCGTCGATCTTGCCGGCGGGGAGCAGCCAGAGGCGGCTGATCGAGGTCTGCTTGACGGCGTCCTCGAACTCGACCTCCCCGCGCAGCGCCTCACAGAGGCCAGGCTCGAGCGTCTGCTCGAACTGCTTGTGCTGGTTGGGGTTGCGCAGGTCGCCATCGATGAGCAAGGTCTTCCGCCAGGACCGCGCGAGGCTGGCCGCGAGGTGACTCGCGAGCGTCGTCTTGCCCTCGCCCTCGCAGGCGCTGGCGATCATGATGACGCGGGCACCTTCGGCACGCGGGGCGTGCAGCAACACCGTTCGGATGGCGTCCACGGATTCGGTCATGCCGTATTGCGGATCGACGCTGTTGAGGGACGCGACCGTGCGGCCGCGTGCCGACGGGGGCAGTTTCGGCAGCGTCCCGATGTTGGGTATGCCGAGGGTGTTCCGCAACTCGCTCGACGTGTAGACTCGACGCCCGCGCGCCTCGAGCAGGCAGATGCCCCCGAGCAGACAGGCGAAGACGAAGCCCGCGCTGGCCAGCGAAAACTTCAAGGGCCGGCGGAAGTCCCGCTCCGTGGGGACGACGGCCTGTTCGAGGCGGAGGACTCGCGGCGCGACCGGGAGGCTGTCGAGCCCGGTCATCTGCTCGCCGATCTTCTTGTTCGCTAGTTCGAGTTGATTCACCTGGTCTCGCAAGCCCGCTACGTGAGCCGGCACCTTCGACCCGCCCGTCTCGTTCTCCTCGACGATCCGGCGGAGGCGCTTGATCTCCATGTCGAGGACGACGTTTTGCCCTTCCATAGCCAGGATCTTGTCCTGGAGTTCGCCGATCTCTTTGCGAAGGTTCTCCCGAACCACCTTTTCCGCCCGCCCGGCGAGTTTCTCCCTCGTCTCCTCGACCATCACTTTGCGATCCTTATTGAGCAGCGCGAGTAACTTTTGCGGCTCGACCAGTGCTTCCGCGAGCGTATTCCCCCGGTAACTAGTTTTGAGTCCGGCGATCTTCTTCCTCACGCCACTAATTTCTTTCGTCAGGTCGGTGTATTCCGGGTCGGCCCGCAGGGAGTCGAGTATATCCGAGTCACTGATGCTCGCCGTGCCCGCCTTGGCGAGCCGGTCGCTCTTCGTTTTCAACTCGATCTTGCGCGACTCGTATTCCGCCCTCTGCGCGGAGGACTTCGCGAGGGCCTGGTTCAACTCGAATTGGTTGTGATTGGCCTTGGCGCGGATGTCCCCCAGGTCGTCGAGGCCGGCCTTCTTCTCGGCCAGGTTCAACTCGGTCCGCTTGTCGCGGAGCCGATCGCCGATCGTCGGGATGCGGTTGCCGTCCGCACGGTCCTTATCGACGGAGAGCCGGCGATCGAGTTGGTCGATCTGTTGCTTGATGCGGGCCTCCTCGGTGAGGTTCGTCTTCGTGGGGAAGACATCGCCGATCGAGTTGAGGAGGGCGGCGACCGCCTCGGGATCCGGCCCGGAGAGGCCGACTACGAGTATCTCGGGGCCACCGTCGAAGTTCGTCGTCAAATTCTTCTGGATCTGCGAAGGAGAAGTCTGATAGCCGAACGACTCCGTGATCCGCGATTTTTCGATCGCCTCGGTGAGAACCTCGTAGCTCTTGAGAATGGCGACCTGCGACTTCTGGATGTTCTGGAAGTTGCCCTCGTCCTCGAGCGAACTCGCAACCGGACGGGCCTGGACGCGGAAGAGCATCGAGGTCGTATACTGGGCCGGGACGAGCAGCCAGGTCAGGGCAGCGGCGACGACAGCCCCCCCGAGGGCGACGGGGACCGCCAGCTTCCATGACTTGCGCAGCGCGTGCATCAGCGTACCGAGGGTCGGGGCCGCCGTCGAAGTTCGTCGTCAAATTCTTCTGGATCTGCGGCGGAGAAGTCTGGTAGCCGAACTTCTCCGTGATCTGCGACTTCTCGATCGCCTCGGCGAGGACCTCGTAGCTCTTGAGGATGGCGAGCTGCGACTTCTGGATGCTCTGGAAGTTGCCCTCGTCCTCGAGCGAACTCGCGACCGGGCGGGCCTGGACGCGGAAGACCATCGAGGTCGTGTACTGGGCCGGGACGAGCAGCCAGGTCAGGGCGGCGGCGACGACGGCCCCCCCGAGGGCGACGGGGACCGCCAGCTTCCACGACTTGCGCAGCGCGTGCATCAGCGTGCCGAGGGTCGGGGCCGCCGAGAGGGCCGCCGGGGCCGCGGCTTCGTGGTCCATCTCCCCGGAGTATCCCGCCGGGAAGGGGGGCCTCTCGGGGGCGTTTTCGCTGGGCTTCGGCGAGGCTAGTTTCCGGGGTTCAGCAGGCAACATCGGGGATCTCCTGGAGCGGGCCGTCGGAGGGGGTCGGCTTCGTGTTCTCGGCCGTTCGAGGCGTCGAGCCAGACGGGATGGCGCGACGCTCGACGGAAGTATCATCGGGACGAGTGGTCTTTCGCAAATCCGCGTTCGATTGCTGGCGTTTCATCCAACCGGGCATGTCGAGCGGTATCGCGGTCGAGGAAATGGCGACGGACACGGCCCGCTCATGGCGGACCGTCGGCCAGAGCCGACCCAGCCACTTTAGCTCGAGCCAAAGGACGACGAGGGCCATCGGCATCATGACCCAGCCGGCGACATCGTGGAAAACGATCTGGGCGGTCTCGGCATCCACAGCGCGGATGAGGAACACCGTGAGCGTGATCCGCCCGACGTTCATCAGCACCCCGATCGG
>JANXSH010000781.1 GCA_025356615.1 Planctomycetia bacterium
CTCCCGTTGCGAACCGAAGCCCTCCAGGTGACATCGAAGCAACTGTCCGGCTTCACCGAGAAGCAGTACCGCGACTGGCTAAACGATCGCATCCCCAGATCACTACAGTAGAATTAGGGCCAGGCTGCGGGATCAAGGCAACTGACTGAGCAGGAAGAAGTTCATCGACTCCTTCTTCCCGTTGGGCCGCTCGATGACTTGCCACTGGGTCTGAGGGCGGCGGATGAGGTCGTCGGCGATGTTGCGGGACTCCTTGAGTTTGTTCAGCCAGTCGCGGTACTGCTTCTCGGTGAAGCCGGACAGTTGCTTCGATGTCACCTGGAGGGCTTCGGTTCGCAACGGGAGTTCGGAGATGATGCCCGCGAGTTTGTTGTCCGGTTTGACGTTCTGCCCCGTGGTTGTGCTGGCGGCGGCGGACTGGATGACGTGCAGGATGCCCGTCACGTCCTTGCGCTCCTCCGGATCGACGAGGGACTCGAGCTCCTTGTTGAGGTAGTCGAGCCTAGCCACGAGGCGTTCGAGTTGCGTCTTGGTGACGAAGACCTTGCGGAGGGCGACTTGCTCCCCCTTCTCGTTGCGCTCCGCGCCGTAGCCCCTGAAGACCACCTCGTTGCCCTTGGTGTCGAGCGTCTTGAGGATGCGCCAGACCGATTGCGCAACGGGGCCTCTCGCCTCGTCGTCCTTGAGTTTCGAGGGATCCTTACTGTTCTTCGCTATCTCGAGGAAGCCCTCGTTGAGGACTTTGACGACCTCCTTGATGGCTTTGTCCCGTTCGGGCGCGCTGTTAGGATCTTCGACCAGGTGGAACAACCCTTTGACCTCGTTGTTGTTCGCGGCGATCTTCTTGAAATGCTCCTGGGCGCGTGCCCGATCACTTGCGTCATCGCCCTTGGCAAGCACCGAGTGGAAGGTGATCTGCGCGAGTTGTTTCTCGCCCTCCGCGCCCGCCTTGTTGCGGCCCAGGGCGATGATACCCTCGATGCTCTGGTTCGTCGAGTTCTTCGGATTGCGTTTTGCCCCCTCGTTGAGCTGCGCGCTGGCGTCGCCGATCACCACGATGTGCTTGCTGCTGAACTTCTCCCAGCCAGAATCGTCGATCGCCATCTTGAGGCCCGCGAGGACATCCTCGGGCGTGTCTCCGTTGGGAATATCCGTTTGCCTCAACGGCTCGAGCGCCTTTTGGAAGGCGTCCATGTCGGCGTTCAACTTACTGACCATGCGGGCGGGAACGAGCTTGGGGTGGTTGGCGAATTTGGGGTCCATGACTTTGGGATGCTCGTCCTGGTATTCGACCAGGCCGAAGCGTACTTTCCCTTCGAGGTCGGGGTGCTTCGCCAGAGCGAGGGCGACCTGGCGGACGATCTCCTTCGTCCCGTCCAACAGCGGCTGCATGCTCAAGGTCGTATCGACCGCGAACATGATCTCCAGCTTCAGGTCTTTGCCCACGACCTTCGGCCGGACCGTCCTCGAGGCGGCGGTGAAGGACTTCGCCACCATGAACGCGATCTCGTAGGCGGGGTCGCGGCTGTCGCGGGGCTTCCCGAGGATCGGGGCCATCGCCATCTGGTCCGCCGGGGTTCCCGATCGCTCGGCGAGGACATCCATCTTGGTGAGATCCTCGTCCGTCTTGGGCGCGTCGTCGCCGCTCTTCTTCTTGGTGTAGACGACGAACTTCGTGTTCGGCTTCGGAGTGAGGACGTAGCGCGTGTCCCAGTCCACCACGTCGGACGCCTTGACCCACCCCAAAGGGTTATTGTCCAGGTCGCCGACGCGGTAGTAGTCGTCCGTACCCTTCGTCTCCTTCACCACGCCCTCGGCGCAGTACAGGCGCGTGAAGATCGTGAAGGGTTCCGGCTCTCCGCCCGAAGCGAGCGGCTTCCCACCCGGCGCGTCGAGTAATCGCGCGTCGGAGGTCTTGACGATGGCCTTGAGGATCAGGCCGGTGGTGTCGGACTGGATCGGCTTGTCCTTCTTCTTCGATTGGGCCTGCACGATCGGCCCGCGCACGAACATCAGCCCGATCACCGCCGCCGTCGTTAGCAAGGAGACCACACGACCCGAATGAAACATGGCGCATCCTCCCGAGATGAGTTCCTACCTCCGATCCTATGGCTTCCCGATGGACTGAGCGAGTGAATATTGCTCGCTGGTTAGATATTGGGGGCGGTCCCTCGTTACCAGGCTCCGCCTGGTAACGGGCTGCCTCAAAGGCTCTGCCTTCTCTTCTCGCGTACTTTTGCCCTGATAAC
>JANXSH010000238.1 GCA_025356615.1 Planctomycetia bacterium
GCCGCGCGCCGGCGGCGGCGAGTTGGCGGGCCATCACCAACCCGAGGCCCCGCGCCCCGCCGGTGATGAGGACGTGCGTGTTGCGGAAGTCGTACCGCGGCTTCAGGGCGCGGTACGCGAGGTACCCGCCGGCGGCCGCGAGCAGGAGTGTTCGATTCATGCATGTCTCGGGTTCGGGGCGACGCCGGTTTGATCCGCATTTTCCGCGCCACTAGGCGCGACAGTTGCTGTGCTTGGGCGGTCGTCGCCCGCCCCTCACAAATCAGGATTCCGCAATGAAGGCACTCTGTTGGCACGGCAAGGGCGACGTCCGCGTGGACTCCGTCCCCGACCCGAAGATCGAACACCCCCGCGACGCGATTATCAAGGTCACGTCCACCGCGATTTGCGGCTCCGACCTGCACCTACTCAACGGGTACATGCTGGGCATGGAGTCCGGCGACATCCTCGGGCACGAGTTCATGGGCGAGGTGGTCGAAGTCGGGGCCGCGAACGCGAAGCTGAAGAAGGGCGACCGCGTCGTCGTGCCGTTCAACATGGCGTGCGGGTCGTGCTTCTTCTGCCAGAAGACGCTGTACTCGTGCTGCGACAACTCGAACCCGAACGCCGAGGTCGCGGCGAAGATGATGGGCCACTCCCCGGCCGGGCTGTTCGGGTTCTCGCACCTCCTCGGCGGGTTCTCCGGCGGGCAGGCGGAGTACGTCCGCGTCCCGTTCGCCGACGTCGGCCCGATCAAGATCGAGTCGGGCCTGCGCGACGACCAGGTGCTGTTCCTCTCCGACATCTTCCCGACCGGATATCAAGCCGCCGAGAACTGCGGTATCGAGCCGGGCGACACCGTCGCGGTCTGGGGATGCGGGCCGGTCGGCCAGTTCACGATCAAGAGCGCCTGGATGCTCGGCGCTGGGCGGGTCATCGCGATCGACAACGTGCCCGAGCGCCTGGAGATGGCCGAGACCCAGGGCAAGGCCGAGACCATCGACTTCGGCAAGCACAAGGTCTACGACCGGCTCCAGGAGATGACCAAGGGCCGCGGCCCCGACCGCTGCATCGACGCCGTCGGCTGCGAGGCCCACGCGGGTGCCACCCTCGACGCCGTGGTCGACAAGGCGAAGGAGGCCCTCCACCTCACCGCCGACCGCGCGTACGTCCTCCGCGAGGCCATCATGTGCTGCCGCAAGGCCGGAACGGTCTCGGTGCCCGGCGTCTACGTCGGCCTGCTCGACAACATCCCGTTCGGCGCGGCCATGAACAAGGGGCTAACGATCCGCGCGGGCCAGACGAACATGCAAAAATACCTCGCGCCGCTGCTGGCCAAGATCGAGGCCGGCGAGATCGACCCCTCGTTCGTCATCACCCACCGCGTGAAGCTCGCCGACGCCCCGGCCGCCTACAAGACGTTCCGCGACAAGAAGGACGGCTGCATCAAGGTGATGATGACGCCGTGACCTGACGCGACCCGTGGCATGTGTCTCCGGGTGCCATGCTTACGTACTCGAAAGCATGGCACCGCGTCACGGTTTCCCCCGTCCGAAGATATGCTTACAAGTATGTAAGCATGGCACCCGGCTTGGTCAGTCGTTTGGCGAAAATAATCAGAAATCTTGCTTTCTGGTCTATTGACACGGCCAAGTCGAATCCATAGACTCCCGGAAGTAGGCGAAGGCGACCGCGGTTCACTTCCGAGATGGAAGGACCGAATGCAATGCCCGTCCGACTCCCCTCCCACTCGACCCTCCGCCCGCTCGGGCTCGCCCCGGCGATCTTCATGGCGCTGTCCTGCGCCCCAAGGTCGTTTGATCCCTCACGACCGCCCCCCCCATCCAATCGGCACAATCGACGCCGCTGATCGTTGAGCCGTCGCCGATTTCGCTGGGTAACGTTCGGCCCGGCGACAAGGGGCGCGTTGAAGTCACGGTGCGCAATCTCAGCGACCACACCGTGTCCGTGGTCCGCTTGGAATGAGTTGTCCTTGCGTCCGTGGGAAGCCCCAGGCGCTGAGCTTGCAGCCTTTCGGGGCAACCACGCTGGCAATCGAATTCGATCCGGATGAAGAGCCCAATTTCTGCGGGGAACTCATGATACACCTTGATGGGCTCGACGCTGACTCGGCCTACCTATTCCGCACCTTGATAAGCGTATGCGTCGGGACGAAACGCCAATGAACGTGGTGGTGCATATA
>JANXSH010000890.1 GCA_025356615.1 Planctomycetia bacterium
CCCATCGACAAAGCTGGGGGCTGCAAGATCACACGCAAAGGCGAGAAGTTGACCCTGTCCGTCATGGGCAGCAATCCCGGCAAGCCTGCCCTTCTCCTTCGGGAGGTCGAGGGGGACTTCGTGCTGGAAGTGCGTGTCAGCGGTGAATTCGGCTCGGCGCTGCGTATGGGCGAACGCAAAGCGGGTGTCGTGCTGGTGATTGACGGAAGCCACTCGCGGATGGACAGAGTGACCGAGGTCGAAGCGGGCATAGTGACGGGCGGATTCAATGCCGTGCTGACCGGGAACGGGCAAATGATGGCATGCGTCTCGGGCCCAGGTCAGGGAAATGACATCGGCAATGTCTCACACTTTCGAGTGCGCAGGAAGGGGAACGTGTTCATCTTGGAGGCCAAAGAAGACAGGAAAGAATGGACGACGATGAATAACGGTTTCCCAGTTCTGATCCTTCCGAAGCGGATCAAGATCGGCGTCTCCGCAGAGGCGACGGCACCCGGCCCCTTCAATGTCGAGTTCGATCAGTTCAGGCTCACCAAACCCGCCAAGTAGGGAAGACGCGCCGAGTGTGACGCCAGCATGGGCTATCCGATAGAAACGAGATCCGGTGTCACACAGGTAGCGGAACCAGACGTAGCCGACCTTCCTCGGCGACAGCGAAAATGCCCTTCCCAAAAATGCCCCCGATTCAGGACGGCACGCGTAAATCGGATCAAATACTTCAGTGTGCGGATCCAGGGTCGGAGTAGGATCACGCCCGGCGTTGCGAGGAGCCCTCGCCGAAATCTTTGTCGAACGTCAGCAAGACTCGCCCCTCCGTTAGAGCCAGGGCAAGTACCGTCTCATCCGACGAGGCTGGCCCGACTTGCTGCATCCATACCACGTCGTGACCATCGACGAGCAGTGCGGCCACCACGTCACCCGGCACATTCTCGTTCGCCAGTAATCGGGCCATGTCACACCGCCAGCGGATAGACCCGCTCTCGTTGGAGCGTTTCAGCGGCGTAGTGCAGCGCGGCCTGAATGTCCTCTTCGATCAATTGCGGGTAATTGGAAAGCACCTCTTCGTGAGTCCAACCTTCCGCCAGAAGTCCGACGAGGAATTCGACGGCGAGCCGAGTCCCCTCGATGATCGGTTTGCCGACCAGGATGGCCGGGTCGATGACGATGCGATCATGCCACTTCATGGCAACTCCAGAGTGAATCGATTCGGAACTCCTCGAGGCCCCTACTCGGAATGATTATCCTATATCTCGCCCCTACGATCCTACAATAGGAATGAATCCTCGTTCCGAATCTCAGCCTTCGCCTCCTCTGCGGACGTTCCCCAACATGACCCCAACGGCCCCCGACTCCGAGTTCCTCCGCGACGTGGTCGCGGGCCTCTCCGAGATGCCGAAGTCGCTCCCTTGCAAATACTTCTACGACGAGGCCGGCTCTCGGCTGTTCGACCGCATCTGCCGGCTGGCCGAGTATTACCCCACCCGCTGCGAGATGGCGATCCTCGACCGGCACGCGGCGGCGATCATGGAACGGGTCGAGCCGGGTAGCGTGTTGATCGAGTACGGCAGCGGGTCGAGCCTCAAGACACGACGGTTGCTCGATCGGCGGCGCTGCGCGGCCTACGTCCCCGTAGACATCAGCCGCGAACACCTCGAGAAGAGCGCGCGGGCACTGGGGCACGACTACCCCGAGGTGGAAGTCTTGCCCCTCGTCGCCGATTTTACCGAGCCGTTGACTCTGCCGCGCTCCCGGCACGACGGCGCGCCGCGCGTCGTCTACTTCTCCGGCTCGACGATCAGCAACTTCGGCCCGCCGGAGGCGGTTCGGCTCCTCCGCCGGATCGCGACGGTGGTCGGCCCCGGCGGCGGTCTCATCATCGCCGTGGACCTGAAGAAGGACCGCGCCCTCCTCGAGCCGGCCTACGACGACGCCCTCGGCGTGACGGCCGAGTTCAACCTCAACCTGCTGCGACGCATCAACCGTGAGCTGGGCGGCGACTTCGTCCCGGAACGCTTCCGTCATCGCGCCGTGTGGAACGAGGATCATGGGCGGATCGAGATGTACCTCGACAGCCCGTCGGCACAGCTGGTCCACCTGGACGGACGAACGTTTACGCTGTCGGCAGGTGAAGCGATCTGCACGGAATATTCGTACAAGTTCAGTCGCGCCGACTTCGCCGGTCTCGCTGATGAGGCGGGGCTGACGGTGGAGCGCGTGTGGACCGACGATGCGGGGTTGTTCAGCGTGCAGTATGCGCGGGCACGGTGAGAGTGACTCGGTGGGATTGGGTTCGTATCGGTTGCCGCATGGCGAGTACAATTGATTCTGGCGATGCCCACACCAAGACGGGTCGACGAGGAATACGAGCGGAAACGTCGCTTCAGATACATAAGCCGGAGATGATTCATGATCGAGTGGATTCTGATCGATGACGATCCTCGTCTCATCCAAACGACTCGGGAACGATTCGCCGATCGGCCGTTCGTCTTTCTTTCGGCTCCGAATGACCAGTCGATCTCGACAAGGGAACTGGTACAGAGTCACCCTCGCGCCTGGGTGTTTCTCGCCCTCGAGGCGAACGCGCTGTCGTTGGCTCGACAGTCCATCCTCGAGTGGAAGCGAGAACCGCACACGATTCGGCTCTTGGGAGACGTTCCGCGTGAACAGGTAGCCAAAGCCCTCCGGTCGGAAATGAGGGCATCGAAGATCGGCTATGTCGAACGATCGCGCATCGAGAGCGAGATCGAGGAACTCGCACGCGATCGGGACGCCCGATGGCTCTGGGCCGAGGCGGAGATTCGGCGGCAGTACGCCGGGCAACTCGTGGCGGTGTGCGACCAGATCATCTGGGGGAATGGGCCCGACCTCGCCACCGCGTTGGCGGTGGCCGAGGCGAAGCCGGGCTGCCCACCCGCCGACGCCATGTACCTCGAATCGCTCCCCGACATCGAGGAATGTTCCCCCGTGTCCATCCGCCAGTGGCGGGAAGCCCGCTCCGCCATGATCCAGGCCGCGATCTCAGATGATCCGAAGGCGTATGAGTAGTACATCCTTCCTGACCCTCGTTTTCCCGAAGGAGGTCCATTCCGGGTGGATTCGTACATTCGATTCCACATCCAGTGCGGGTTGCGCCTCGAGCCTCCTGTGAATTCTGCCTCGAGGTTCGTCATCGAAAGGTTCTATCTCGCGCCTCACCTCCCATTCTCGATCGTGCCGCGAAGTTTGGCGTCTCGCCTCCGATTGCGATTGACGGCACTCCCTCACGAAGCCGGGGTGTCCCAGTCCGCCGCACAAATGGGCCTGGTGGATGCTGAATCGCGTATCGCGACTCTCAGATTCGCTCGTCACCTCACCGACCCGGATCTGTCAGATCCCGAGCGAACCTTTCATGCGTTCGTTCTCCTCCCCGGCCCCAACACGCCTCCTGGTCGATGGACGGAGCCGCATCTCGGCGCAGACTCCCTCGATCATCAAATGCGCCTATTCGTCGATTACGGCCGGCTGGAACGCGCGGACGATCCGACCCACTCGATGGGAACGCAATTCGATCCACTCGTCCCCTGTGGGCACCTGGAGTATCCGGGTGATGCGGATTCGTCCGAGGAGGATCAGGCGACGGCTTTCGAGTGACGTTCGCCTCACGCGAGTCCGGCATATCTGCGAAACAGATTGCGCGAGAAATCGATTTGCCTGCTCATCCCTCTTCCTGGTACTATCATTTATAGTGTCGCCTCTCCTTCCCGCCACAAACCTTGCTGTCCCTATTCAACGACGATCCTGACACTCTCGAGCGGACGCTCAGTCGCGAGAGACAGGGGTCTGATGGTGGAAAGTTCTCATCCGAGTCTTTCAGAGACGTTGGAACTCACGCTTGTTGGCGATAAAACAACTCGTCTACGCTGCCTGTCTCCGAGGTATTCCATGCTCGAGATCGTGCTAATCGATGACACCGATCACTTCAACAGAGCCATTCAACGAAGGTTTCAAGGTCTTGCAAACATCTTCCCTATTCATCCATCGAACATCTCGACTACGGGCAAATCGATTCTTGCCAAGCACCCCGATGCCCATGTCTTCATCGACCTCTCCCCTCGCGCTGTGAATGGCCATGCCACGTTGGAAAACGGCGTGGGCTTGGCCAAGGTTGTCCTTGCGGATTATCACAAGGATGCCGCCCGAGTGCATGTCTGTGGACCTGACTCGCTTGCTGAACTTACGGTGGCAATCCGAGAGGATCTCGACAAAATCGGGGTGGAGTATCTCCAGAAATCCCAAATCGAAGACAAAATCGAGCAACTGACGGGTTCCGGCCAATCCGTCCCTGCCTTCTTCAAGAAGGGATCTCGTCGCTCGGTACTCCGAGACCCCGTCATCCGAAAGCAGTACGCGGGCCAAGTGGTTGCAGTCTGGAATGAGCAGGTCTTGGGGGCAGGGGCGAACCTCGATGCGGCGTTGATAGCTGCCAGTGCTCGGCCTGAGTGTCCCCCCGTCGAGCAGCTCGTCATCGCCCTCATACCAGAGGAGGAAGGGTCCATCGTCTATGCCCCGCCCCCAGCGATCAAGCCCGAACACCTCGATGAACGGATCCCCAAACCCCTCCATGACTAGAGCGTGTGGGCAATCGCTGACTCGAGTCGTAGACAGGCAATGATTCCTATTCGCAGGGCGGCGAGCGTTCCCGCTTTCACCAGTCGCCTATCCGCTATGGCTCGAGATGTGAATGTCCACACACCCGAGAGGCCGGTTCTCGACTCTCGTTTATCCCAGCGTGGCCCGCGACGGGTTGGCGGATCGCGTGAGGTTTTGCATTCACGCGGACTGGGTCGTTGATCGAACCGGGCCGAACCCTTACGCGAATGCCTGCGTCTTCCTGGCCCCCCATCTCCCCTTTTCCATCATTCCTCGACGGTTACTCGGACAGCTTCCCATCCGGCTCACAGAACCGAACGGGGAAACGGAACTGTGTCAGTTCGCCCGGCAGATGGGGCTAGCAGGTGCCCAGCAGTCGATAGCAACGCTGCGATTCCGAAGGCGATTGTCCAACCCTCGGCGCTCCCACCGGATGAGAACCTTTCACTTCCACGTCCTCGTTCCGCCCGGCATGAAGCAGGAACCGTGGCGCGATGCGCAGCTCGGGAGCGATTTCTTGTTGGGATACGAGATGCGCCTGTTCTTCGATTTTGGGCGATTCCAACTCGGACCGGATCCCGATACGCTGGGCAGGGTGCGATTCGACCCTCTCGTCCCCTGTGGCTATCTCGAGTACCCAGGAGACCCGTTCCCTCCGACTTCGGGTTCGGCCATCGCCCACGAATAGCCCTCTGTCATTCATTTTCCCGAATTTCCCATTTGCCTCCTATCGCCCCCGTCTGCTATCATTCATCTATACCTGTTGTCGCATCTCCTCCATGCCGACACGGCCCCGCCTCCTGCCCCCCCCTACCCTGCCTCCACCCTCGATCGCGAGGATTCTATGCGGACGACCTCCTTCCTGCTGTCGGCCATCGCCGGCCTGCTCCTGACCGAGCTGGGCCGGGCCGCCGACTTGCTGCCCGCCGCCCGGCCCATCCATGAGGTCGTCGATCACTACATTGATGCGCCCCTTCGGGAGCTGAAGATCGAGCCCGCCCCGCTCGCCGACGACGCGACGATCCTCCGCCGACTGACGCTCGATCTGGGGGGCCGAATCCCGACGGCGAGCGAACTCCAAGCGTACCTGTCTTCCACCGACGCCGACAAGAAGATGAAGCTCGTGGATCGCCTGATGGCCTCCCCCGGATTCCTTCGCCACCAGGTCAACGAACTCGATTCGCTCCTCTCGACCGCCCCGGTCGGTAGTCGGCGGAGCGACGGCAGCATGCGGGAGTACCTCACGCTCGCGGTCAAGGAGAATCGCCCCTGGGATCGCGTCTACCGTGAGTTGATGATCGCCGACGATTCCGACCCGTCTCGCAAAGGCTCGTCGCGGTTCCTCAAATCGCGCGTCAGGGATCTCGACCGCCTGACGACTGAGGTCAGCATCCTGTTCTTCGGCGTGAACATCAGCTGCGCCCAGTGTCACGATCACCCGCTCGTCCAGGACTGGAAGCAAGAGCATTATTACGGCCTCAAGGCGTTCTTCGCCCCCACCTTCGAGGCGGGGCAGTTTCTCGGCGAGAAGGAACCCTCCGTCGTCCCGTTCAAGTCCCCCAAGGGCGCCGGCAAGAACGCCACGATGATGTTCCTCACGGGCGAGCCGTTGGCAGTGGCCACCGCGAAGCCGCTGACGCCCGCCGAACAGAAGAAGATCAAGGACGCGGAGAAGAAGAAGCCGAAGAACGACAAGACGCCGCCCCCGCCGCCGAAGTTTTCCGCCCGCGCCGCCCTCGTCGAGGCTTCGCTGAAGCCCGAGGCGCGGCACTTCTTCGCCAAGTCGTTCGCCAACCAGGCGTGGTATCGTCTCTTCGGTCTCGGACTCGTCAGCCCGATCGACCAGATGCACTCGGAGAACATGCCCAGCCACCCCGAGTTGCTCGACTGGCTGGCGCGCGACACCGCCGAGCATGGCTACGACCTCCGCCGCATGATTCGCGGCCTCGTCCTCAGCAACGCCTACGCGCGATCCAGCCGATACGAGAGTGAGAAGAAGCCCGGCACCCGCTCGTTCGCCGTCGCCCGACTGCGGGCGCTCACGCCGATGCAACTCGCCACCTCGCTCCGCATCGCGACGGCCGACCCGGACCAACTCGGCGGGAAGGTCAAGCCCGAGGAGGTCGAGCGACGGATCGAGCAATACGAGAACTCGGCGCGGGGCTTCGCCAACCTCATCGAACAGCCGCGCGACGACTTCCAGATCAGCGTCACCGAGGCGCTCCTGTTCAGCAACAGCGACCGCATCCAGAAGGAGATGCTCGCCGACGGCGGCGACCGGCTCGTCGGCAAGATCAAGCTCATGAAAGATCCCGATGCCGCTGTCGAAATCGCGATTCGGAATATCCTGACAAGGGCACCGGCCCCCGAGGAGAAGAAGGCGATGGTCGAGTACCTCGCGCAGAGGGGCGACCGGCTGGCCGAGGGGTATCGTCAGATGGTCTGGGCGCTGCTGACAAGCGCGGAGTTCCGCTTCAACTATTGATCGATCAGAGTGGTTCCGGGGGGAACAGTATCATGGCACGACGAAAGACCTTCTGCGGCTCGCAGGATCATATGGTCGATCGGCGCTCCTTCCTCGGCGGTGTCGGGGCGGCGGCGACCGGCTTCGCCGCGAGCATGTCGGCGCTCGACGCGCTCCAGGCTCCTGCCCTCGCGGCCGAGTTGAAGAAGCAGAGCAAGCGCGTCATCCTGCTCTGGCTCGCCGGCGGGGCGAGTCAGCTCGAGACGTGGGATCCGAAGCCCGGCGCGGCGACCGGCGGCCCCTTCCGCGCCATCAAGACCAACGTCCCCGGCGTCGCCATCAGCGAGCTGATGCCGCAGATGGCCAAGCGGATGAATCACACCTGCATCATCCGCTCGCTCAACACGCGCAACGGCGACCACGGCAGCGCCGCCAAGCTCATGATGCAGGGCCGGAAGGACGAGGCGAGCCTCAAGTACCCCGACCTCGGCGCGGTCGTGGCCCGCGAACTGGGCCACGCCGACAGCAAGGTTCCCGACTACGTCTCGTTCTACTTCGCCTCCGAGGGCCAGAGCTTCGCTCCCGGCGTGTCGGGCTTCCTCGGCGCGCGCTACGCGCCGATGGAACTCTACAAGAGCATGATGCCCGAGAACATCGCCAAACTGCCGGGGATCAGCGATCTCGACCACACCGGCCGGTCGGACCTGCGCGAGTTGCTCAGTCGTCGCTTCACCCAGGGCCGAGACAACGGCACCCTGGCGAGCCACAACGAGGCGTATCAGCGCGTCCGAGGGTTGATGGCGTCGGACAAGCTGTTCGACATCACCAAAGAGCCGCAGGCGATGCGCGACAAGTACGGCCCGACGCTGTTCGGCGAGCAAGTGCTGGTCGCGCGCCGCCTCATCGAGGCCTGCGTACCCTGCGTCCGCGTGGCCCGCGCCTGGTGGGACAGCCACGGGCAGAATTTCGAGACGCACCAAGAGATGGTGCCCGAGCTCGACCACGTCATGGCCGCGCTGGTCGATGACCTGAAGGATCGCGGCCTGCTCGAAAGCACGCTCATCATCACCCTCGCCGAGTTCGGCCGCACTCCGGGCATCAACCCGAGTCTGGGCCGGGACCACTTCGCCAACGCCTGGAGCATGTCGATGACCGGCGGCGGCATCAAGGGCGGCGCGTGCTACGGCAAGACCGACCCGACCGGCAACCGCGTCGTCGATGGCGAGATCGGCGCGGCCCAACTGTTCGCCACGATCTACAAGGCGCTCGGCATCAACCCGCACAAGAAGTATTACGTCGGCACCCGCCCCATCCCGCTCGTCGATGAGGGGACGAAGGAAGTCAAAGCCGTACTGGCGTGACTCTCGTAGGGT
>JANXSH010000936.1 GCA_025356615.1 Planctomycetia bacterium
CTTGCAGGCTCCGCCTGCTCTTCTATTTCCCGGTGAGGCAAAGAGCAAGGACCGCTCCTAATCGAAGAGCAGGCGGAGCCTGCAAGGCAACCCGTTACCAGGCAGAGCCTGGTAACGAGGCAAATTCAAAAGACTCGTTGAATGCATTCGAGTTTTCGATCTGTGTTCATCTGTGTTCATCTGTCGCTAATTCCTACTTTCTTGATAGGATTCGTTCGATCGTTCCCCCGCTTCGAGAAGAGGACCTACGAGTAGCCATGCCGCACGAACTCATCATCGGACCGAGCGGTCGCCTCGCTCTGGTGGAGTCCTCCCATGAGGCGGGCGGCGAACTCTCGAAGCCGATCGTCAGCGCCTTCGCCGAGAGCTACTCGCGCGGGTTGCTGCACCTGGCGACCAGCGAATTGCAGGCCCCCCTGCCCCCCGCTCTGGACTACGTCCGGTCCTTCGCCCGCACTTTTCTGACCCGGATCTGCCAGACGCAGCCTCCCGAAGGGACGAAAGACCTGCCCCCGACGCCGGAGCCTACTCCCGCAGAACTGGCGACGTGGGTCTTGCAGGCACCGCCGATGACCGGCCTGGAGTACCTGAACGACGACGCACTCGTCGGCTGGTGGGCCGACCTGGACACGCTGGTCCGCGCCGAGATCCGGGGGCACGCGGGCGGGGCGCAGGCGTACCTCAGCGAGAAGAATCCCCTCTGGCGATTCGTGGGCCGAGTCACGCTGCACCTGGCCGAGAACAAGCGCGACGAGGACACACCGTTCGCGTTCCTGGCGACGTATGTCAGCCATCTATCGGCCCAGGGACGTGCCCAGCACGAACCTCTCGCCCGAGCGCTCCAGACCTACGCGGGTGCCAAGAACCGGGGGGCGCTTCTTTCCTTACTGGTCCCGATCCAGCACGCCGCCGAACGCAGCGACCTCATCAAAGAGTTGGTCGATTCCGGCGATGTGTACCATCCGCTCGCGTGGTCGCCCCAGGAGGCCCACCGCTTCTTGCAGGACATCCCGGTCTTCGAGGAGAGCGGGCTGATCGTCCGCGTTCCCGACTGGTGGAAGCCTCGTCACCATCCTCGGGCGGTCGTCGCTGTGAAGATCGACGGCCGGCGCGGGACCAAGCTCGGCGTCGAGGCGTTGCTCGACTTCTCGGTCGGGGTCGCATTGGACGGCGAGCCGTTAAGCGAGGCCGAGATTCGGGAATTGCTGGATTCCGTCGGCGGCCTGGTTCGGCTCAAAGGCAAGTGGGTGGAGATCGACCGCGAGAAGTTGGCCGAGGCGCTCGAACACTGGCAAACCATCGAACGCCAGGTACACAAGAATGGCCTGACGTTTTTCGAGGGGATGCGCCTGCTATCGGGCGCATCCCTGGATCGCGACGTGTCGGCGGATATCCCGGAATCGACGCGCGAGTGGACGGGATTGACCGCCGGCCCTGGCCTCGAGGCGACGTTGGCCCAACTCGCCTCGCCCGAAGCGCGGCAGATCCCCAGTCCGGCGGGCTTGCTCGCCGAGTTGCGGCCCTACCAGCGCAGCGGGTTGAGCTGGTTGCACTTCATGACCCGACTCGGCCTCGGAGCCTGCCTGGCCGATGACATGGGACTGGGCAAGACCGTCCAGGTAATCGCCCTCCTGCTCGAACTGAAGCAGGAGCGCGGGGAAGCGAAGGCCGACCCCTGTTTGCTGGTCGTGCCTGCCTCGCTGATCGCGAACTGGAAGGCGGAGATCGTTCGGTTCGCGCCGTCGTTGACCGTTGCGATCGCCCACCCCTCGGAAGCGACCGGCGGTAAGGAGGAACTCGGCGCGGCGGATGTCGAACATCAGGATCTCGTAATTACGACTTATGGAATGCTGACGCGCCAGGAGTGGTTGCGCGAGCGAACCTGGCGACTCGTGATCCTCGACGAGGCGCAGGCGATCAAGAACGCGGGTACACGCCAGTCGCGGGCAGCGAAGGAGGTGCGGGCGGGTGGCCGAGTCGCCATGACGGGCACGCCCGTCGAAAACCGCCTCTCGGACCTGTGGTCGCTGTTCGACTTCTTGAACCCCGGCCTCCTGGGCAACGCAAAAGCATTTGCAAAATTCGTCAAACGGATGGACGCGGCGGAGCCGCCATCGTATCAACCGTTGCGGAAGCTCGTCGGGCCGTACATCCTCCGGCGGCTGAAGACCGACAAGCGGGTGATCGCCGACCTCCCCGACAAGACCGAGGTGAAGGCGTTTTGCGGCCTGAGCCGCCAGCAGGCGGCCCTCTACGAGGAAGTGGTCCGCGACCTCGAGAGCAAACTCGAGGAGGCCGACGGCATCCAGCGGCGCGGCCTGGTGCTGGCCCAATTGATGCGCCTCAAGCAGGTCTGCAACCACCCGGCCCAGATGCTCGGCCACGGAACCTACGAGGCGAAACACAGTGGCAAGTTCTTGCGCCTGGCCGAGATTTGTGAGGAACTGGCCGAGAGGCAAGAGAAGGTGCTAATCTTCACGCAGTTCCGCGAGATCGTCGAGCCGTTGGCCCGGTTTCTCGAGGGCGTGTTTGGCCGGGAGGGGTTGATGCTGCACGGCGGAGTCGCGGTGGCCAAACGGCGCGAGCTGGTCGAGAGTTTCCAGCGCGAAAACGGCCCGCCGTTCTTCGTCCTCTCCATCAAGGCCGGCGGGACGGGCCTGAACCTGACGGCGGCGTCGCAGGTGATCCACTTCGACCGCTGGTGGAACCCGGCGGTGGAGAATCAGGCGACCGACCGGGCGTTCCGCATCGGGCAGAAGCGCAACGTCCTCGTCCACAAGTTCGTATGCAGGGGGACCGTCGAGGAGCGGATCGACGCCATGATCGCCGAGAAGTCCGAACTCGTCCGCGACGTGGTCGAAGGCGGCGAGCGATTGCTGACGGAGATGGATAACGCCGAATTGCTGAAATTTGTTGCCCTCGACGTTCACAAAGCATTAGAATCATAGCAGTTCACAGTTGTCAGTTGTCAGTTGTCAGTCGGGGTCTTCGACCCAGTCACACGCCTTTTAACTGACAACTG
>JANXSH010000954.1 GCA_025356615.1 Planctomycetia bacterium
AACTTCGGCGTCCTCTACGACACCTGCCACGCCCACATGGCCGCCGCCATCGGCGCGAACCACCAGGGCGAGAAGGAACTCCTCGCAGGCGGGGCACTAGAGCTTCTACAGAAGCTCCAGGGCAAGATCACCCACGTCCACCTCATCGACAGCGACGGCACGCTCAACGAGCACAACACCAGCACGCACAACCCCTTCGGCACGGGGTCGTTGGACTTCGACAAGCTCGCCCCCGCGCTGAACCGCTGCGGCGTCAAGCACGACTGGTGGGCCGTCGATCTGTGCTTCTGGCCGGACGCCTGGGACGTGACCGCGCAGAGCAAGACGTACCTCGACGCGCTGCGCCGGAAGTACCCCGCGTGACGTGTAGCCGCGACGCGAAGCGGAGCGAGAGGGACGCGCTCCGCTTCGCGTCCGGGCTACGCGGTCTCGCGGAATCGCCTACCGCAGTGGCGCGAGCCGTGGCGCGGAAGAAGGACGACGAGTGATTCATCCCTCGAGGAGAATAAAGCATGGAAACGCTCACAATTCCCATGGCGAAAACTCTGGCGGACATCCTTGCCGAGATCGGCGATGTGCCGCTCGATCGCGTGCGAGGATTCCCTCCTCTGGGAACGGCCACCGAGGCAGATGTGATCCGCGAGCGTGAGTCTCCGGAACGTCGGTTGTGCGAGCTGATCGACGGCATCCTGGTGGAGAAGGCAATGGGGGCGAAAGAGTCGATCTTAGCATGTGAACTCATTCGTTTACTCGGCAACCATGTCCAGGCCCACCGATTGGGCGTCATTCTCGGGCCAGACGGTATGCTGCGGCTGTTCCCTGGACTCGTTCGGATCCCCGATGTCTCCTTCATCCCGTGGACCCAAATCCCAGGCCGACGCTGGCCCAACACACCAATCCCGGAAATCCCCCCCGACCTCGCGGTCGAGGTTCTCAGTCCCAGCAACACCTCGGGCGAGATTCGTCGCAAGATCCGGGAATATTTCCAATCGGGAACCCGGTTGATATGGGTGGTCGATCCGAAGAAGCTCACCGCTCGGATCTATACCGCACCGGAGTCCTCGCAGGCGGTCGGGAAGTCCGGTAGCCTCGACGGCGGAGAGGTGTTGCCCGGATTCCAACTGTCGTTGCCGAAGTTGTTCGGCACTTTGAGCGATATGAACGCGGGAGAGTGACTCTTGTACCTGTTCGTACCCATTACTCTCTCTTTGCTCGCCCCGCACCCCGCCCCCCCGACGCTCGAGTCCCGGCTCGCGCCACTCGTCGCCTCGCACAAGGGCACCGTCGCCGTCGGCGTCAAGAACCTCAGCACCGGCGAGACGTGGTATCACAAGGGCGATGCCGTGATGCCGACGGCCAGCCTCATCAAGGTCGCCGTCCTGGTCGATGCCTACATGCGGGCCGACGAGGGCAAGCTGAACCTTCGCGACAAGATCACCCTCCGCGATGCCGACAAGGTGCCCGGCAGCGGCCTGCTCTCGCAACACTTCAGCGACGGCGCGACCTTCTCGCTGCGCGACGCGATTCGGCTCATGGTCGCCGTCAGCGACAACACGGCGACGAACCTCGTCCTCGACAAGGTGGGCATCGAAAACGTCAACAAGCGCATGGCCGACTGGGGGTTGCCCGAGACTCGCATCAACGCCAAGGTGTTTCGCGGCTCGACGACCTCGATCGACAAGGCCCGCACCGCGAAGTACGGCCTCGGCTCGACGACGGCCAAGGAGATGGTCAAGCTCTTCGAGAAGATCCAGACCAACGACGGCGTCCGGCCCGCGATCAAACTCGTCATGCTCGAGCACCTCAAGAAGAACGACGACAAGGACAAGTTCGCCCGCCTCCTGCCCCCCGGCGTCGTCGTCGCCCACAAGGACGGGGCCGTCTCCGACGCCCGCACCGACGCGGGGATCCTGTTCACGCCGGCCGGGGCGATCGTCGTCTGCGTCCTGACGACGGGCAACGCCGACCGCCGGTGGGATCGCGACAACGCCGGGAACCTCCTCTGCGCGAGGGTGGCCCGCGAAGTCTACGATCACTACAACTC
>JANXSH010000966.1 GCA_025356615.1 Planctomycetia bacterium
ACATCGGCGGCGACCACGAGTCCAGCTTCGGCATCGACGAGCCTTCGGCGGTGCGGCGAGTCCTCCGCTGGATCGACGAAACACCGGCCGGGCAGCCCTTCCTCGTCAGCTACCTCCCGATCGCCGGCCACCACCCGTACATCACGCCGGGTCGAGGCCCGTTTTCGGGAAGGGAAGATATCGATCACTACCGCAATGCGTTGCACTACGCCGACGAGGCGCTCGGCCAGTTGGTAGACGGGTTGCGGTCGCGGGGCCTGGACCGGCAGACCCTGTTCGTCATCATGGGCGACCACGGCGAGGCGTTCGGTCAGCACGATGGGAACTACGGCCACACGCTGTTCTTGTACGAAGAAAACGTGCGGATCCCTTACCTGATCGTGGCACCGGGACTGACTAAGGCGAAGGAGCGCGTCGCCAGGGTCGCGAGCGTGATCGACACGGCCCCGACCGTCCTCGATTTGCTGGGCATCGAGTCACCCCAAGGATACCGGGGCCGCTCGTTGCTCGACGCGCAGACGAACGTGGCGCTCTTCTGCACGGATTACAGCCTGGGGCTACTCGGCCTGCGCGACGGTCGCTGGAAACTGATCCACGAACTCGAGTCCGGGCGCTCCCGCCTGTTTGACTTGGAAGAGGATTCGGAAGAGAAGCGAGACGTGGCCGGGCTGCATCCGGAGCGTGTAGCGGCGTACCGGCACCACATCCTCCGCTGGGCGGCTGCTCAGAAATTCAGGATCACCAAGCCGAGAACGGATCATAGTCATTCGGGATAGGGGAGCAATCGACCCCTGCCAGAAGCAACTCATCGAGCGATGCCGGAATCGCGGCCATGATCGCGTGGCAACCTGGCCCATCATGCGGAGACAGCCACCGCCCCGAACTCCACACCGCGCAGCCCCAGCCACTTCCGCCGCCACGAACTTGATACCCTACCACGCGATAGTATCTGTCGGCGAAACGGGCCGGTCCGATGACCTCGAACGACTCGTACACGATGGGCGCTTGGAGCGCACGCCAACGGGCGGCCACTTGCTCGACCTCACCGGGGGTGACCGAGATCCAGTTACTCCACTCATTCCCCTTCCCATGCGGGTAGGAAAGTAAGTCGAGCAGCGTGTGACCGACCGCGCGACCGACATCCGTCTCGGAGTCGAGGAGGCGGGGGATGCGGGCAACGATGCTTAGCAGTTCGCGCCGATCGAGGCCGAAAAGGATGGACAACTCCCCGTCGCTGAAGAACGGCCCTCGCGCTACAGCAGTAAGGCACTCGAAAATAATACGGCGGTCGGCATCGGACATCTTTGCTAACGCCATTGTCGCGCCTCCAGCGCCAAAATGAGTGAAATGGTGCCGAACTCGATCGGCATCACAACCCCTCGGCTATGGTATGCCGATCGGGGCCGGTACACCTCACTCTCGCCCTGTGCCTGATCCCGGCATCATGGCGAATCTTCACATCGGCATCTCCTTCTGGCTGGGAAAGCCGTGCTGCCCCCTGCCCACGTCCCCTTCGTACCTCGCGGTCGATTTGTACAACTCCAGGTGCCCGTCGGCGGCGTTGGGGGCGACCCGCTCCCGCAACGCCTGCATCTCGCGCGGCGTCATGGGCACGAAGGCGCGGGCGATGGCTAGATTTTGGCGCAGGACGGCGAGCGAATCGACGCCGCTGATCGTCGTCGCCACCGGCAGGCTCATGGCGTAGCGCAGCGCCTCCTCGACGGTGACGATCCCCGCGATGATGGGCTGCCCGTTGCCCCCCAGACTCTTCATGCCGAGGCCGGCCATGCCGCGTTTGTTCACCTCGGGCAGCACGTCCTTCTCGAAACTGCGGAAGGTGGCGTCGAACGCATTCAGTGGCATCTGGACGGCGTCGAAGGGGTACTTGTGTGCGAGCATCTTCAGGTGGATGCGCGGGTGCTTGTGGCCCGTGAACCCGACGTAGCGCACCTTGCCCGCCTTCTTGGCCTCGTCTATCGCCTCGATCACCCCGCCCTTGGCGAAGTGGAGGTCGGGGTCGTTGTCGTAGACGCACTCGTGGACCTGCCACAGGTCGAGGTGGTCCGTCCTGAGCCGCTTGAGCGACTGCTCGAGCTGCTGCATGGCCACCTTCTTGTCCCGGCCGTGCGTGCAAACCTTGGTCATCAGGAAGACCTTGTCCCGCTTCCCCTTCAGCGCCCGGCCCATCCAGTCTTCGCTCTTGCCCTCGTTGTACTCCCAGGCGTTGTCCATGAAGGTCACGCCCGCGTCGATGGCCTCGTGGACGATGCGCACCGCCTCCCGGAGGGTGGGGCCTTTGGCGAGGTTGAACCCGCCGATGCCGATGGCGGATACTTCCTCCTTGGTGCTGCCGAACTTCTTACGAGGCACCAGGCCGTCTTTGGGCGGGGCGACCGCCGCCGGCGCGGATGCGGCCATCACGGCCGTCGCGCCGGCCAGCGCCGCCCCGTGCAGGAAGTCGCGCCGGTCCGGCCCTCCGGTCGCCTCGGGTGTCTGCTCACTCATCGCGGTAGTCCTCGTTTCATTGGCTCTGGGGGGTCTGTCCGAATAGCTCCTTGACCTCTCTCTGCGTGGGGTCGAGGGGGAAGTGGTGGGGGAGGCGTGCCTCGGGGTTGTCGTACCGGATCGAGACCTTGTAGGTCTCGAAGCGCCCGTCCGCCGCGAACGTCGCGCAGTGGTTCCGGAGCGCCTGCATCTCGCGCGGCGTCATCGGCACGAACCCGCGCGCGACGGCCACGTTCTGGCGGAGGATCTCCAGCGATTCGACGCCGCAAATCGTCGTCGTCACCGGGAGGCTCATGGCGTAGCGCAGCGCCTCCTCGACCTTCAGCACGCCCTTCTTGATCGGGTCCCCCTTACCTCCGAGGCTCTTCATGCCGAGGGCGGCCATGCCGCGCTTGTTCACCGCAGGCAGCACGTCCTTCTCGAAACTGCGGAACGTGCCGTCGAAGGGGTTGAGCGGCATCTGGACGGCGTCAAACTTGTAGTCGCGCTCCAGCATGTCCAGGTGGACGGCGGGATCCTTGTGGCCGGTGAAGCCGACGAAGCGGACCTTGCCCTGCTTCTTGGCGCGGTCGAACGCCTCGAGGACGCCGCCCTTCTTGTAGGCCAGCGCGGGGTCGTTGTCGAAGCTGACACCGTGGACCTGCCACAGGTCGAGGTGGTCCGTCCCCAGACGGCGGAGCGACTCCTCCAACATCTCGAGCGCCAGGTCGGCACTCCGTCCGTGCGTGCAGACCTTGGTCATCAGGAAGACCTTGTCGCGCTTCCCCTTCAGCGCCCGGCCCATCCAGTTCTCGGCCCGGCCGTTGTAATACTCCCAGCAGTTGTCGAAGAAGTTCACGCCCGCGTCGATTGCCTCGTGGACGATGCGGATCGCTGTCTCGACCGACTCCGCCTCGCCCAGGTGGTGACCGCCCAGGCCGAGGATCGAGACCTTCACGTCGTGCCGGCCGAATGCCCGTTTGGGGATCTCCCCGTCGGTTTTCGCCGTCTTGCCGCTATCGGGATCGAAAAGGGACACTACTCACTCCCCTCTAGTGGATCAGGAGATCAGGGGTCGTATTCCGCACTCCAGAGGAGACACCATCCAGCAAATCATGTGCCATGTAGGTCGGTGTCACCGAGAGGGGTGCGCCAGAGATTCTGGCACGGTGGACTCGTCGGGTGTGCCTCGCCCCGCCCGGCCGTGCTGCGCAGGCAGGACTACCGCACGGGGCTATTCCATTCGGGTCGTTTCATGCACCTGGGCATGGACGCGGCCATCCGAAACCGGGGCTACGACACGCTCGAGGACGCCGGCGACATCGGCGGCGACCACGAGTCCAGCTTCGGCATCGACGAGCCTTCGGCGGTGCGGCGAGTCCTCCGCTGGATCGACGAAACACCGGCCGGCCAGCGCTTCCTCGT
>JANXSH010000977.1 GCA_025356615.1 Planctomycetia bacterium
CGCTGTCCCAGCCCTGTTCGTCCTTCCAATCGTGCAACGGCATGGCCCGGCCCTCCCTCCAGTCGGTATTCTCGCGACCAGCCACCCGCTACGTCAGCTCATCACGCCGAGGATGTCGTCCTCGCCCATCAGCAGGAACTCCTCGTTCTCGACCTTGATCTCGTTGCCGGCCCAGGACGTGAACAATACCTTGTCGCCGACCTTCACCTGGCAGGGGGCTCGCTTGCCGCCCTCGAGAGCCTTGCCGGTGCCGACGGCGATGACCTTGCCCGTGCGCGGCTTCTCGCGGGCGCTGTCGGGCAACAGGATGCCGCCGGCCGTCTTCTCCTCGGCGTCGAGGCGCTTGACGAGAACCTTGTCGTTGAGTGGTACAACCTTCATTAGCGCATACTCCATTGGTGTTTGGCGAATAGGGAATCGATTCGGACACGATTCTTACGAGCGTGTCCGAGGTGTACGCCCTTCGCCTGCTGTATCTAGGGAGAAAAGGGTTAGTATCCGGGCCTCTGATACCCCTCCACCCCGAATCGAGCTCCCATGAGTGATCGCCTGGCTGTGCGGGTGGAGTGGACCGAGCATGAATGGCCGCTCGCATGCAAACGAGGGAAGCGAGGTTCTGCCGCTCGAGCGGCCTTTCTCCCCCTCTCTGGCAAGAGGCTACCCATCAAGATAGCAACCATTCCCCCCCGACGCCAGTCCGCCGACTACGCTGGAGCGATTCGCGTGGCAGGACCGGCACCCGACTGACTCCGACTGACACCCTCCCGATCCCTGAACATCGCCCTGTACGAACTCGACTGCGGCGCGCTTGAAATATCCACATCGCCCCCCGCGCCGTTCGACGTTCATTCGACATCCCACGCGACGAGGTACTCGCCTGCATCTCCCCCCGCGACGGCGAGCGTGCTGTCCGGCGAGATCGCCACGTCGAAGAGCCGACCCACGTTCCAGTCGTAGCATCCCACGAGTGGACCTCGCTTTCCACCAGCGAGGTCGAACTGGTACAGCCTCGCGATGTGGTCCCAGCTGCACGTCAGGAGACGCGAGCCGTCCGGCGAAATCGTAATGCCTGTCACGCAATCGTCGTGGTCTTTCCACTCGTCGAGGAGCGAATGCGTAGCGGTGTCCCAGAGTTGCACACCTCCCGACAGGGCTGCCGCGAGGGTTCGACCGTCGGGGCTGAAGGCCAGGTTCCAGACGCCTCGGCGGTCGCCGTGCGTCAGTTCGACCGGATTATGGGGTGACTGGAGGTCGTCTAACAAAATGTGCGGCCCCTTGCCCGCCGTGGCGATCGTCTTGCCGTCCGGCGAGATGCGGAGGATGAACAAGTGGCCGCTGCCGCCCTGATGCTGGACGGAGACCCGGAACGGAGCGGCGAGGAAGTCGATGGCCCAGCCGGAGTAACTGCTCCAGGCAAGCCTCTTGCTGTCCGGCGTAAAGGTCAGGGCCGTGACTCTCCCCTGGTCCGCCCACGATGAAACCGGCTCCGACCCCTCGGCGAGCGAGAAGAGGCGGACGTTACCCGAGTGGCTACCTGCGGCGAGGTAAGCCCCGTCTGGAGCGAACGCGACGGCCCCGATGTTCTCTCCCTCCATCTGGACTTCGTAGACGATCTGGCCCGCGGGAGGATCCCACACGCAGACCCGGCCGTCACTCCCGCCGGAGGCGACGAGGGAGCCGACCGGCGAAAAGGCCAGCGACTCGACGAAGCCTGTGTGTCCGCGAAAGGTACGCATGTGGTTCTCACTGGGACGAAGACCCCATATCTTGAACTGTAGTCCAATAAGAATCTAACCACAGAGGCACAGAGGACACAGAGGAATACACAGAAAGACGAGAAAGTAACGGGAGAAGATAAGGGCGGTCACTCTCCCCTTTAGAATCGTTCTTCCATTCTGTGTATTTCTCTGTGTCCTCGGTGGCTCTGTGGTTAGCGTCTTTTCAGTAGCCCCCGACGGAAGCGAGTGGAGAGACCCCATGACCACCCCGACGACCCTGCCCGCCTGGAAGCAGCTCCAGGCCCACCACGCCGAGATCGAGCCGATCCACCTGCGCGACCTCTTCCGCGATGACCCCACGCGATTCCAGACGTTTTCGCGGAGTTTCGGCGACATCCTCCTCGACTTCAGCAAGAACCGCATCACGGCGAAGACCTTCGGCCTGCTCCTCGACCTGGCGAAACAGGCCGACGTGACCGGGTGGGCCGAGAAGATGTTTCGTGGCGACAAGATCAACTCCAGCGAAGGCCGCGCCGTCCTGCACACGGCGCTACGCAACAGGAGTAACCGCCCCGTCCTCGTCGATGGCAAGGACGTGATGCCGGACGTGAATGCTGTCCTCGCACACATGCGCATCTTCAGCGACGCGGTGCGTTCCGGCGCGTGGAAGGGCTATACCGGCAAGGCGATCACCGATGTCGTCAACATAGGTATCGGCGGCTCGGACCTCGGCCCGGTCATGGTGACGGAAGCGCTGAAGCCGTACAGCAAACGCGAACTGGCGATGCACTTCGTGTCGAACATCGACGGCACGCACCTCGCCGAGACGCTGCGCGTGGTCCGCCCCGAGACGACGCTGTTCATCGTCGCGTCCAAGACGTTCACGACGCAGGAGACCATCACCAACGCCAACTCGGCGCGCGACTGGTTCCTTACGGAAGCCAAAGATAAGGCACACGTCGCCAAACAC
>JANXSH010000258.1 GCA_025356615.1 Planctomycetia bacterium
ACCGCGCGCCGACGCCGTGGATGTCGGAGGCGGGGTTGGAGCGCGTGAAGGCCACCCAGACCCAGTTGTTGACGTGCCGTGCGGCGAAGTCGCTGTCATCCACGACGAGGACCAGCGGCACGCCCTCCGTCGTGCCCATCGTCGCGCACAAACGCTCGATGTCCGCAGGGGTCTCGCCCGTCTCCAACGGATAGCGTGGGCCACGAATGGCGAGTACGCCGGGGATGCAAAGCTTGGGCGTGTGGAAGCCATCGCTTAGGTGAAGCTCGGAGGGGATGCTCGTCGCCAGGTCACGGCGTTTCGGGCCGGCGGCGGCGAAGATCACCTTCGACCCCTCGTTGAGCGCATCCCCGGAGTAATCCAACGTGTCGATGGTCGTGCGCGTGTGGAAGTGCAGGTCGCGCGTCCAGTCGATGCGTTCGAGCAGGTGGGCGAAGAAGGCGGGAATATCGTGGATATCGAGAGTAGGATTATCCTCGTTCGCGACGATGAGCAGGTACTTGGCGAGTGAGAGTTGCCCCTGGCCGAGGATCGCGCTGGCGCAGGTCAGGAGTTCCTGCGGCGTGCGCTCTTTGGCGTAGGGGACGTAGCGCTCCGAGCCGATGGCGAGCAGCAGCGGGTGGACCCCGGCGGCATCCACGGCGTGGATCGCCTTGACGCCGGCGATGACGGTTGGGATGACGGGGCCGGTGATCTCGTGGATGATCTCGCCGAAGCTCGTGTCCTCCTGCGGCGGCCTGCCGACGACCGTGAACGGCCAGATCGCACCGGGCCGATGGTAGACGCGCTCGACGCGCAGGACGGGGAAGTCGTGGGCGAGGCTGTAGTACCCCAAATGGTCTCCGAACGGGCCTTCGGGCTTTTGCCGACCGGGATCGACCGTGCCGACGATGGCGAAGTCGGCCTCGGCGGGCATGGGGAGGCCGCCGCCCTCGGGGGTGACGAGGGAGATGCGCCTGCCTCCCAACATGCCCGCGAACGCGAGTTCGGGCAACCCTTCCGGCAGCGGCATGACAGCCGACAGCGTCATCGCGGGCGGACCGCCGACGAAGACGTTGACGCGGAATGGCACCTTATTGCGGATCGCGGCGGCGTGGTGGACGCCGATGCCCCGGTGGATCTGGTAGTGCAGGCCGACCTCGCGGTCCGGGACATACTCGTTGCCCGATAGCTGGACGCGATACATGCCGAGGTTGGACTGCCGCCAGCCGGGCCGGTCCACGTCCTCGCTGTAGACCTGCGGCAGGGTGACGAACGCGCCGCCGTCGTTCGGCCAGCAGACGAGTTGCGGCAACCGGCTCACCGTAGTCTGGTGCGCGAGGATCGGCCCGCGCCGGACGTAGCGCGGCAGGGCGTGGAGGAGCGTCAAAGGCACGCCGAGGTAGCGCCATGGGCGCTTCAGGGCCGCGCCGGGATCGACCTTGAGTTCGACCAGTTTCCGCACCGCGTCGAGCGTGTCGCGGAAGAGGAATCGCGTTCGTTCGATCGTCCCGAACAGGTTGCTGACCATCGGGAACGCGCAGCCCTTGACGCGCGAGAAGTACAGGGCCGGACCTCCCGCGAGGTAGACGCGGCGCTGGATCTCGGCCATCTCGAGGTGCGGGTCGATCTCCGCGTCGATTCGGCGCAACATGCCGTGCCGGGCGAGGTCATCGACGCAATGTCTCAGGGTGCGGTAGCCCATGCGGGTCTCGGGTGTGTGGGGCGTGAGAGTATTGTAGTGGCGGAGATTTCGACTCGCTCGTCGGGCCTGCTCTGTGGTAGAACAACGAGTGAAAGAGGCCCGCATTCCGTGGAGGAAAGTCATGACCCCACCGGCGAACATCCCAGCGAGTCAACCGACGACGACGCTGCCGAATCACCTCCAACTTCCCGAGACGGACGGTTCCATCGTGGAGAACTACCAGGAGAGTCCGCAGGGAAACTTGCTCACGAGTTCGATCCTGCCCCGCCTGCGCGAGCTGCACCCCGACGGGCGGTTCAGCATCGGTCAGGACAGCGGCATCTACTTCCAACACACGGAGCCGCCGCTGGACGGCTGCCGCTCGCCCGACTGGTTCTACGTCCCCGACGTGCCGCCGATGCTCGACGGCACGTTCCGGCGCTCCTACGTCATGTGGCAAGAGGTGGTCCCACCGCTCGTCATCATCGAGTACGCCTCCGGGGACGGCTCCAAGGAGCGCGACCGGACGCCGACGACCGGCAAGTTCTGGATCTACGAGCGCGCCATCGGTGCCAAGTATTACGCCATCTTCGAGATCGAGAGCGGTGCCCTGGAACTGTATCGACTCGATGAACACGCTCGCTATGCTCCCGTCCCACCCAACGAGGCGGGTCGCCTGCCCCTCCCGCCGCTCGGCGTGGAACTCGGAGTCTGGGAGGGGGAGTACCGAGGCATCGAGACGCCCTGGCTGCGCGTCTGGGATGCGGTGACGGGCGAGATGATGCCCCATGAGGAGGAACGCGCGGAGAGCGAAGGGGAACGCGCCGATAGCGCGCAGGAACGCGCGGAGAGCGAACAGAAACGCGCCGAGATCGCGGAATCGTTGGCGGACGACTACCGCGAAATGCTGAGTGAAGAGTCCGAACGCGCGGAACAGGCGGTGAAGGACGCATCTATAGCCAAGCAAGCAACGGAGGCTGCGAAGCAACAGAGGGACGCGGCAAAGCAGCAAGCCGACGCGATGAAGCAACAAGCGCTTGCTGCGAAGCAGCAAGCCGACGCCGCGAAGCAACAGAGGGACGAGGCAAAACAACAGCGGGACGAGGCGAAGAAGCGAGCCGATGCGTTCGCCGCGAAGTTGCGGGCGCTGGGCATCGACCCCGAGGCGGCTTGACTCGCTTGATCGCCCCGCCTCTCGCCCTATCCTTGTCGGCCCGGCGCTACCGATTCGTTCGATTCTGGAGCAGCATCCATTCGTACAAGTCGGGTAGCGCATAAGTGCGATCCGCGCTTTCGTTGTGGCCGACGCCGATGAACTCCTGGTACAACGGTCGGCCACCAGCATCCTTGATGGGCTGGACCATCTCTCGCGATTCCTTCGCCGGGATCACCTTGTCGGCGTCGCCGTGGAAGCACCAGCAGGGGATGTCTTCGAGCCGCGCCGCCGTTTTCGTGTCGCCGCCGTGGCAGACGGGCACGATCGCGGCCCAGCGTTTGGGGTCTAACGTAGCCCTGAAAGCCCCCCCGCCCCCTCCCCTAAAAGGCATTGGTATCTACACGAGAGAAAAGGTGAAGTCTCCCAGCGTCCGACCCCACCCCCCAGCCCCCTCCCCTAAAAGGGAGGGGGAGCCGGAGGCATGTCTGAGAGCGTCACGTCAACCATTGGCCGGTCTTGCTCCCCCTCCCCTTTAGGGGAGGGGGCCGGGGGGTGGGGTCGGACGCTGGGAGACTTCACCTTTTCTCTCGTGTAGATACC
>JANXSH010001009.1 GCA_025356615.1 Planctomycetia bacterium
CGCTCCCGGCAGGGAGCGCCCCGAGGATGGGGATGATCTTATCGGACTCAGCCACGGACGGATACGGTGCCGTCCGGCTTCCCATTGTCCATTTACCTTTCGGGCCTGGATCGCCTTGGCAGATGAAGGGAGACTGGCGGAGGGTTCAATTTACTGCCAAGTCCCCCTTCATCTGCACTTCAGTGAGTCCGATCATGGTTTCTCCTTTCCCGAATCTTCTCTGAGCTGCGTGCGTCCCGGAATACCGATTCTTTCAAGCAAATCGATACACACCAGAGGCTAGGACTGGCTCACGGGGGCGGCAAATCGGCTGCTGTCGATCTGGACATGGGCCAGGAAATATTGATCCAAATCCAGATCCTTCATTACCTCTCGATACGAATCCACGCCGCCAGGTTTGGGGAGCGCATCGCCGTCTTCCACCATGCCTTCCAAGTGGAGATCGAGCGACTCTTTCATGTTTGCCATGACCTCCTCGACCGTTTCCCCCACTGCGGCGCAGCCAAAGATATCTGGGCAATGGGCACTGTACCCCGTCGGTGTCCTGCCGATCACGATCAAATAGATATCCATGCAGTCCTCCTCCGTTTTGCATCACTCTGCAAGTCCTGCTTGCTTCAGAATGCTCTTCTGGGTTTTCGGGTCCAGGACTGCGCTCAGCGGGTGTGAATGATTTGGCTAGCCGGGAGCGTTCGCGACCGGAGTATTGCATTGGCGAGCCGGGAGCGTTGCAGTAGTTCCAAATCCACACACGGCAAGGACAATCTCTTACCCCGAAGGGGTTATACATCCTAGCCCAGGGTCGCGAGCGCAGCGAGCGCACCCTGGGTACGCGGGGAACGGGAAACGGGGAACGGGGAACGCGGAACCCACGCGGCGGTACGACCTTTCGGGTGTCGTTCGAGACGCTCCCTCGCCCCCCCAGGGTGCGCTCGCGACCCTGGGCTGTGATATATAACCCCTTCGGGGTAAAGACCTCGAGTCGCGCCCCGCCTTGGCCATTTTTGGAACTACTGGTTAGCGACCGGAGTTGCCAGTTCAGCGTATTTACTCCGGTCGCTAACGCTCCCGGCTCGCCAAAACCGATTCCTTCGACGATTTCGTTTCATGTCGCCCAGCCTCGTTGTCTGAGCTCGACTCGCAGCGAGTAGGAGTGAACTAGGGAGCGGCGCATGAAGGAATCAGGGAGTCGCACACGAAGTAAGTGTGTTGGCTCCTTCAGCAACCGCTTCCTTCGTGCGCGGCTCCGTCAACAACCGCGAGCGCGCAGCGCCACAGCAGGTAGGTGCGGATAGCGTTCCTACTCCGGCGACCTTGGCGCATCGACTCGACCTACGGTTCAGCCACGGACGGATACGGTGCCGTCCGGCAGGAAGCGGACGATGACCCGCTTGCAGCAGAGGGCACCCCAGCGCAGTTCCAACGTGGTAGAGTTGCTCCGCACCTTGCGCGGGCAGACAGGCAAGCTGAAGCAGACCTTCACCGGGCAGTTGGTGCAGGGGTGGATCACATACACGGAGTAGGTGCCGGCCCGGAAGTCCGAACACGCGAAATCGCGGAGCGTCTGTGCCCTCACCACCGGCAGGACAGGCGCGGCGAGAACGACGGAGGGCACCGGCCTCACGGTCGTCTCGAGGGGTACGGGCAGTTGGGGAGTCTGGGCGGAAGCCGTCGCGGCTAGGGCGAGGGCGGCGAGAGTGAGGAGCAGACGGAATCGTTTCATGAAATGACACCTGGAAGTAGGATTTTGCGCTGGGTTACGGAGAATCTCCACCTCCTTTATAGCCCGGATTCGGCCTTGCGACAATGGGCAGGATGGGAATGCTAGCGGGGCAGGCCATTCGTTGGCCTGCCCCGCTATTTACTTCCATGACGGCAGCCCGTCATCGACTCGGAGTGGTGATGATCTTCGGCGGCTGGTAGCCGATCATGTCGAGGTAGCGACGCAAGGAGATGACGGGGACGCCGTTGTTCTTGGCATCCTCCTTGAGTTTCCCGAGGAGGCGAGTGAATTCGTCGGCGTAGGGCTTCTCCTTATAGCGACTATCGCCGACCGATTCCAGCCCTTCGCCGATGATGAGGTAGTCGGTATTGATCGTAACGCCCTTACCGACGAGCGTCGGTTTCTTGTCTTTCTGATTGGTATCGACGTAGGCGTCGAGGATGACCTTCTGCCGAGAGAGCAGGCGGCGGAAATCGTCGCTGCTGTCGGTGGTGTCGCCGCCCAGGTCGGCAATGCCGGCGATGGCGACGCGGCGTTGGCGATTCGGATCCCAGGTCGGGTTGAACAGGCGATCCCCCTTGAGGATCGGATCCTTCTTCGCGTCCTTGACCGAAGTGATCTTGGCAAGAGCCTGGTTGGAACCCATGATGCGAACGACTTCGACGGTCCCCTTGGGATTCGGATTGAGTTTCCCGTTCGGTCCGACGCTATGGATGCTGAACGTCACCTGGGAGGTCAGCCCGTCGTTGGAACCGAGGCTGATGTAGGCGTTGTCGCCCCGGCGGTCGAGTTCGACGACGCGCCAGGATTTGGTCCAGGTCTCGAGAACCTCGCGGGCCTTGGCGTCGAGGGACGCCGCTTCGATCGCCCCCTTGTCCTTGCCGGTCAGTTCCAACAGGGTGTCGTATTTCGACTTGATATCGTCATGGTTCGAGATGGCCGTCTTTCTGTCGTTGTTCGCAGCGACCAGTTTCGACTTGACCTCCTTGAGTTCCCTATCGAGCTTGGCCGCCTCGCGCGTCGCGGCATCCTTCTGAATAGCCAGCTCGCTGCGCTTCTTGGCCTCTTCATCGGCGAGGGCACGCTTCGCCCCGATCTCGGCCAGGCCCGTCTTCAACTCGCCGTCCAGTTTCTTGCTGAAATCGTCGTAAGACTTCTTGTGTGCGGCGATCTCCTTGTCCTTCGCATCCTCAGAGTCCTTCTTGTCCGCCTCGACCTTCTTGACGGCCTCCTCGGCCTTTTTCGTCTTGAGCTTCCACTCCGCTATATCGGCGTTCGCCTTGCCGAGGCGTTGCTCGTAGGTTAGCGACGGGGCCGCGTCCTTGCCTGCGTCCCAAGGCATCACATCGTTGAGCTCTTTGTAGAATTTCGCAACTTCGTCCCTTTCCTTCTTTTCATTATCAGTCGTGGCACCCGCCTGCGGGTTGTCGTCGAACGCCTTCTTCTCGCGTTGGGTTTCGGTGGGTTCGACACCACCGACAGACTTGCCTACCCAGGCGCGGACGATGCGATCTCGCATGCGGTAGAATTTGGCCTCTTTGTCGGAGAGACCCTTCTGCTTCTCCGCATCCTTCTTGGCAGTCTCCTTCACGTCGATTTCGCTGTATCCCATGTAGGTGGTGACACCCAGGATCACTGTGGTGAGTACGAAGAACACCAGGGTGATGATGAGTCCCATGTTGGACCCACCGCTCTTCTTCTTAGCCATCGGATGGACCTCGTCTCGGCGATTGGGGGATGCGATGTGACGCCGGCTCGTTCCTCGGACTGGGATGACCTGTTCGCCAGGTCCGCCTCACTACCCTCTATCACCCAGTTTAAACACTTCGACGGCCACGTCAACTCGATTGATTGGTGGGATCAGCGAATTCGTGCCGCGCAGCGCGATCGTGACGGCTGTGCCGATCTTGCACGAATCCGAGGATGTGCTCAGCCCCGACGCCGGGGGAGCCGCAGACTGGATCCCGCCGCGTGGATTCGCTATAACATTCACTTGAAAAGAGATCGATCGAGGAGGAGACACGGCCGTGACGTATTGCCTGGGAATCCAGACGCATCAGGGGCTGGTCATGGCGTCGGATTCGCGAACCAACGCCGGCATGGACCAGGTGAACGTCTGCCGCAAGATGCACCTCTACATCCATGAGGGCGAGCGGGTGTTCATCATCCTCGCGAGTGGAGGCCTGTCGATCACGCAGTCCGTCACCACACTCTTGCGACGCGACTTCGACCAGGGACGTGGGTTGGCGTCGGCTCCCACGTTCTATGACGCGGCCCGCGTCGTGGGCGAGCAGATTCGCCGCGTCGGGGAGATGGACCGCGAGGCGCTCAAACGCGACAAGATATCGTTCAACATCAACGTCCTGCTCGGCGGGCAGATCGCGGGGGAGAAGCCACACCTCTACCTCATCTACCCGCAGGGCAACCCGATCCAGGCGACCGAAGACTCGCCGTACCTCCAGATCGGCGAGAGCAAGTATGGCCGACCCATCCTCGATCGCGGCGTGCGGTATCGGCTCACCACGCTCGAGGAGGCGGTCAAGTTCGCGTTGATCTCGCTCGATTCGACGATGCGCTCGAACGTGACGGTCGGCCCGCCGATCGATGTCGTCGTCTACCAGAACAACGACCTGCGCGTCCGGCGCTACCGCCGCTTCACGAGCAAGGATCCCGACCTCCAGCGCATCCAGTTCCAGTGGGAGCATTCGCTCCGGAAGGCCGTCCTCGAGTTGCCGGATGTCGATTTCGACGAGGGGGCCGAGCAGGTCATCTGAAAAGAAAGTTAGCCACAGAGGTCACAGAGAACACAGAGAAGACAAATACCAGAGGAGTAGTCGTTCCTCCACTCGTGCACTTACCTTCTTCTCTTCTGGCTTCTCTGTGTTCTCTGTGTTCTCTGTGGCTCACATTTTGGTTTTTATGATGCGACACGTCCTCCTCACCGCGTTCGAGCCTTTCGGCGGGCAGGATCGCAACGCCTCTCTGGAGGTCGCGCGAGCGCTGGCCTCGTCGGCGATGGCGGGGGTGCGGGTCGAGACGGCCATCTTGCCCGTCGTCGCGGGGGAGTGTGTCGAGGTGGCCTGGCGTCGCATCGAGCAGACCCGGCCCGACTTCGTGCTGGCGTTGGGGCAGGCTGGCGGAGCGACACACATCCGGCTCGAGGACCGCGCGGTCAACCTCGACGATTTCGCCGCGCCGGACAACGCTGGGCAACTGCGGCGGCGACAGCCGATCATCGCCGATGGGCCGGATCTCCTCCGGGCTGGCGTCGAAATCGAGCGTGTCCTCGTCGAGGTTCGCCGGGCGCGGTTCGCAGTCCAACACTCGCTCTCGGCGGGCCGGTATGTGTGCAATCACCTCTACTACCATCTCCTCCACC
>JANXSH010001165.1 GCA_025356615.1 Planctomycetia bacterium
GACCGCTCACCGGGGGCGAACCAGGCGAGGTAGTGGGCGACATCGGGGTGAGTCGCGAAGGTTCGCGTCGAAGGCTCCAACGTGCCCTCTTCGCGCCACCGCCGGACGGTCTCGGCGACCCCGACGAGCGAGGGGTCCGGCTGCACCTCCCACGCCAGGGCGCGATCCTGCCTAGCCCTCCCCTGGATCCAGCCCGGCCAGCATAGGGCCGCGAGTGTCAGGCACCCGGCGATGAGGCCAACGCGGATCGGCCACGGCGCGGATCGACCCGCGACCATCCCCTGGATGTTGAGCGCTGCGATCGGCGCGGCGACGACCGCGAAGAACGGCACGAGCCGGACTTGCCACACCGCCCCGACGGCGAACAGGAGCCAGACGGGCAACCGCCAGTCGCGCCACGCCGGGCGATGCAGGAACGAGAGCAGGCTCAGGGCGAAGAGGAACACCAGCGCCCAGGAGGCAAGATTGACCTCGACGAGTAGTTCACCCGGAAGCCCTTGCCAGGAGGACGCGAACAGCGGCGCGAATCGCACGTCGTCGCGCAACGCGCTGTGCCAGACGGACCAGGATAGTTCGGAGGGCAAGGCGAGCGCTCGGACATGGTACGGACTCATCAGGCACGCCAGGAGGGAGGCGGGCACGACGAGGGCCGGGATTCGCCGATCGGCGGGCGGACGACCGAGCCAGAACACCACGACGAGGAGTGGCCCGAGGACGAACCAGGCGTCGAGGTTGACCCACAAGGCGATGAGCGGCGGCACGGCCCATGCCGCCCTGCCGCCGCGATGGAGCCGATTCAGGCATAGGGCGAGCATCAGCAGCGAGGCGACGACGGGTTGCACGAGCAACCGAGGACTCATGGCTATGAGCGCGAGGAGGACACAGAGAGCGACGATAGACGGGGAGCCATCCCCGCGCCGGAAGCGCAGCAGGACCACGGCGAGCAGGCCGACGCCGAGCGCCTTGCACAGGACAAGGGCAGGACCGCCGAACGATGAGTAAGTCAGGTAGAGCGCGAGGTCGAAGAGCCAGGCGTGATCGACCCAGGTGATGTCTTCGGTGGTGTAGGCGAAGGGGTCGGGGCCGAAGGCGAACTCCCCCGCAGCGAGCAATCGCCCCGTGGCGAGGTGTTGCCAGAGGTCGCTATTGCGTGCGGGGAACGAGGCGACGAGGAACCCCAGTCCCAAAACGAGGGACAGCAACACGCGGTCGAGCCACGACAGCGGGAGAGCAGACGGAGCGGTCATGCGATGAGAGATTCCAGGCGAAAGGAAAGGACGAGCCGCCTCACGAGGCACGCCATTCATACGTCGCGAACTGCCCGATGGTTTCCTCGACCTCGACGCGCAGGACCGTGGGCTGATACTGATGATGCGTCTGCAAGTCGGCGAGGAGCCGGCCGCCGATGTAGCGGGCGAGCAGTTCCGCCGTCGTGTTCTCGATGGGCAGCAGCACGCAGTCGCCGCGCGGGAAGACCCACTCGCGGTCGCGGTAGCGGACCTCGACGCGCGTCTCGCCCGCATCGACGCGGATGAGCCGGTTGCGCGTCGCGAGCATCATCCGGTGGTCGAGTTCGTCGGTGATCGCCTTGGAACGGGTTTTCAGCGCGATGAAGTCGAAGACGTAGTGATTCTCGTCGAGCGCGCCCTCGATCTCGACGGCGGTGCGGTAGTTGTGGCCGTGCAGGCGCTCGCACTTGTCGCCCTCGTAGCTGATGAAGTGCCCGGAACAGAAGATCAGGTAGTCCTTGCTGACGCGGACCGTGTATCGCTCGCGCATGATGGCAACCAGGGGGGCGATGAGGAGGAGCGGAGAGAATATCGTATCCCGTGGACGGGCGGCGAACAGAGCCTGTTGTCGGATCTCTGTTTCTGAGGTATCCTCTTTCTGGGGGTCGTGTCCATCCTGGCGAGGGTAACAGTCGTGCGCTATCTCGTGGCCTGTGGGATCGTCTTCGTGGCAACGCTCTCCGCCCGCGCCGACGCGCCGGAGCTAATCAAGAAACTGGCGTCGAAGGACAACGAGGTTCGCCGCGAGGCCGCGCGCGGCCTCGGCGAGTTGGGCAAGGACGCGAAGGCGGCGATCAAGCCGCTCGTCAAGGCGCTCAAGGACCAGGACAGCTTCGTGAGGCGCTTCGCCGCGCAGGCGCTGGGGAGCATCGGCCCCGACGCCGCGAAGGACGCCATTCCCGGCCTGACGGCCCTCCTCGAGGACGACAAGCAGCCGGTGCGCGAGGCGGGCATCAAGGCGCTGGCGAGGATGGGGCCGTCGGCCCTCCCCTCGCTGAAGAAAGCCCTCGGGGGAACGAGCGAAGTGCAAGAGGTCGCCATCATCGCCCTCGGCGAGGCGGGCGAGGCGGGGGTTCCCGCGCTGGCGGGCGTCATCAAGAATCCGAAGATCCCGACGAACCTGCGCCGCCGGGCCATCGAGGCGCTGCCGAAGGGCAAGGGTGCCCGTGTCGCCCTATCGGCCCTCGTCGAGGTGGTCATCAAGCCGGCCGCCACCGGCCAGGAGGCACGCCCCTTCCACCTCGACGCCATGACCGCCGTGGGCCGAATCGCGACGAGCAGCGACACCGCCGCCGTCAACGCCCTGGACAAGATCGCCAAGGACGAGAGCCGGGCCAACAATCCCCTCCGCAAGACCGCTCAGGCTGCCCTGAAGGCGGTGCAGGCCCGGAATTGACCGCCCGCAGTGATGCGTTCTTTCGATTCGTGTCGTACACCCCTTGCCATTCCGCCTGGGATCTGCTTTGCTTCATCGCACCCCTGGAGGAG
>JANXSH010001203.1 GCA_025356615.1 Planctomycetia bacterium
GTCCTCCAACTTGCCGAGGGTCAGCCCGGCGGCGAGGTTCAGGTTCCGCACCTGGAAGTTCGGCGTGTTCGGGTCGCCGGTGAGGAACGGGTCGTGGTGCGCGCCGAGCATGTGCCCGCCGAAGTAGCCGGGGGCGAGGCCGATGCTGGCGGCGTGCGGGGCGGCGACGTACCCCGGCATGCCGGCGACCCGCGCGCCGACCTCGCGGTTGACGATGGCCCCGATGCCGGGGAACTTGCCCATGTTGTTGGCACCGCTGACGCCCATGTCCTTCGTCGTCAACATGCGGTGGCCGCCAGCGAAGTGGTCGCCGGAATCGACGTGCAACGAGCGGACGATGGAGAACTTGTCCGTCACCTTGGCCTGTTTCGGGTACAGCTCGGTGATGTCCATGCCGGGCACCTTGGTGCGGATCGGCTTCCAGATGCCGCGGTACTCGGCCGGGGCGTCCGGCTTCATGTCGTACATGTCCATGTGGCCGGGACCGCCGTCCAGCCAGATGAGGATAACAGAGGTATTCTTCTTCGAGCCGTTGGCCTCCGCCGAGGCTGCCCGCGCGCGGAAGAGTTCCGGGAGGCCGACGGAGGCCATACCCGCGACGCCGAGCGACAGGAAACTCCGACGATTCAATCCGTCGCAGTAGCGCGAAGAAGATCCCAGGTCGAGACGGAACATGGATTGCCCCCCATGAAACTCCCATCGGGAATCGAAACACAGTAGTTTAGTCTAGCAGATGGGGAGGGGGAAAACACGGGGAATCAGGAAACCGGGGCGACGGCTTCTGTCTTTACCCTCTCGTCATTCTGTGAATTGCTCTGTGCCCTCTGTGACTCTGTGGTCGGTTCCCCTTCAATTCAAGCCTTCGAGCGCCTGGAGCAACGTCAGGTTGGTCGGCATGCCGTGATGGATGTGCCGGACGATGCCTTGCTTGTCGATGACGAACAGCACGCGGTCGGCGTAGTCCGCGCCGGGGCGGGTCGCCCCGTAGGCCGAGGCGACCTTGCCGGCGGTGTCTGTGAGGAGGGGGATCTCGAGGTTGTGCTTCTCGGCGAAGTCGGCGTGACTATTGGTGTCGTCGAATGACACTCCGAAGACGGCGGTGCCGAAGCCGGCGAACTGGTCGAGGTCGGCGGAGAAGGCACACATCTCGCGCGTACAGCCGGGGGTGTCGTCCTTGGGGTAGAAGGCGAGGATGACGTTCTTCTTGCCGTGAAAGTCCGCGAGTTTGACTCGGCCCGTCGGGTGGGCGGCGAGGTCGAAGTCCGGGGCGGCCTCGCCGACTTGGGGGCCGGAACTGATAGTGGATGGGTTCATACAGAATCCTCTTCGGGGGTTCGACGATCGGTGGACCATGACATGGGGAAACTCATACCCTCTGCTCGCCCGCCATCATCTTCTGGAACTCTTCGAAGAGATACCCGCTGTCGTGTGGCCCGGCGGAGGACTCGGGGTGATACTGGACGCTGAAGACGGGCAGGTGGCGGTGGCGCATGCCCTCGAGTGTGCCGTCGTTGAGGTTGAGATGCGTCGGGACGAGGTCATCCGGCAGATCCTCGAGCCGGACGGCGAAGCCGTGGTTCTGGGTGGTGATTTCGACCCTGTTCGTCCGCTGGTTAATGACGGGCTGATTGGCACCGCGATGCCCGAACTTGAGCTTGAACGTCTTCGCCCCCAGGGCGAGACCGAGCAGCTGGTGGCCGAGGCAGATGCCGAACAGCGGCTTGGTGCCGACGAGTTCGCGGATGGTGTCGATGGCGTAGCCGAGCGGCTCGGGGTCGCCGGGGCCGTTGGACAGGAAGATGCCATCGGGCTTGTGGGCCATGACCTCGTTCGCGGTCGAGGTGCCGGGCAGCACCGTCACCTTGCAGCCGACCTGGACGAGGCAGCGGAGGATGTTGTGCTTCATGCCGTAGTCGAGGGCGACGACATGATGGGTTATAGGGCGTGAGGGGAGATAGGTCACGAGGACGTTCGTGAAGCCGTCCTTCCAGGCGAACGGCCCCTCGGGGATGACTTTGCGGACGAGGTCGCGGCCCACGATCGACGGGCGCGTCTTCGCCTTGGCGACGAGGGAAACCGGGTCGTGGTCGGTGGTGGACAGGACGCCCGTCATCGCGCCCCGGACGCGCAGTCGGCGGACGAGCGAGCGCGTGTCGATGCCCTCGAGGCCGATGATGCCGTTGTCGCGGAGGTAGGACGCGAGGTCGCCCGTCGCGCGATAGTTGGACGTGTGGAGGGAGTTCTCGCGGACGACGAAGCCCTCGACACGCGGCTTGCTCGACTCGCGGTCGTCGAGATTGATGCCGTAGTTGCCGATCATCGGATACGTCATGCAAACGAGTTGGCCGGTGTAGGAGGGGTCGGTCAACACCTCCTGGTAGCCGGTCATGCTGGTGTTGAAGACGACCTCGCCGAAGGTCTCGCCGTCCGCGCCGAACGCCCGGCCCGAGTAGACCGCGCCGTCCTCCAGTGCCAGGTGCGCTTGCCGAATCGTCATCGCGTGTGTCGCCTCCCGTGTACGCAGATCACCGGAGGTTGTTGTAGGGACGG
>JANXSH010001206.1 GCA_025356615.1 Planctomycetia bacterium
GACGAGGGCGACGCGGCGGCCGGCGCGCACGACGAGAACTTGACGGCGGCCGGCGACATCCTCGGCACGCCGGACTACATGGCCCCGGAGCAGGCACGCGACGCCCACAACGCCGACATCCGCGCCGACATCTACGCCCTCGGCTGCGTGCTGTACCACACCCTGACCGGGCAGGTGCCGTTCCCGGACAAGAACATGGTCCAGAAGATGGTGAAACATGCGACGGAGATGCCGAAACGCCTCTCCGCCTCGCGCCCGGAGTTACCCGAAGGACTGCAAGCGATCCTCGACTGGATGATGGCCAAAGATCCGGCCCAGCGCTACCCGACCCCGGACCGGGCCGCCCAGGCGCTCCAGGTGTTCCTGTTGGCAGGGGCGGAGCCGGCCCGGCCGCTCGAAGCCGACGCCGACATGGCGAACTATCTGCGCTGGTTGCAGGCGAGGGACGTGCCCGTGGCGATGCCGGTGGTTCAGGTCGAACGGGTCGCCGTTCCCCCAACCGATACCGAGCGCGTCCTGGGACTTACGATTCGCGAATGGACGCTGATGGGCGCCGCGGCGGCCGCGCTCGTGGTGTTCACGGTGGCGTGCTTCGTCGGGTTCCGCATGCTGCGTGGATGACGGATGTCCTGTCGCTGTGGATGCGTTGGCGGGACTCGGATCCAGGCCAACCCTTTGCCGAAACCTTCACTTACGCCCGCCTTTCCTTCAACCCATGCACTTTTCCCTATGGGCGCGACGGCCTCGCCCCTATAGGATAATGCGTGTCCCTACAAGGCGTCCTCCCTCCCAGGGCGACACCTCCACCTGGAGTAGCTGTTCCATGGCCTCGACGCACACCGCGCCCGCGACACCGATTTCGGGGGCGCAGATCCTCGTCCAATGTCTGCTCAACCACGGCGTGGACATCGTATTCGCCTACCCAGGCGGGGCGAGCATGCCGATCCACCAGGCGCTGACGCGCGTGAGTGACAAGTTGCGGACCATCCTCCCGCGCCACGAACAGGGCGGCGGGTTCGCCGCCGCCGGCTACGCGCGCAGCACGGGCAAGGTCGGCGTGTGCCTCTCGACGAGTGGCCCCGGCGCGACGAATTTCGTCACCTGCCTCGCCGATTCCAAGATGGACAGCGTCCCCATCATCGCCATTACCGGGCAGGTGAGTACCCCCGTCATCGGGACCGACGCCTTCCAGGAAACGCCCATCGTCGAGGTGTGTCGGGCGATCACGAAGCACCACTTCCTCGTCACTCGCACCGAAGACATCGTCCGCGTCGTCAAAGAGGCGTTCTACATCGCTTCGACGGGTCGGCCTGGGCCGATCATCCTCGACATGCCCAAAGATGTGCAGCAGCGTTCGATCGTCGTCACCGACTGGGATCCGCCGATGAACCTGCCGGGCTATCGGCCCGATCGCCGAGTGCCGCGCGAGCAGCTCGAGAAGGTTCTCGAGATGATCCGCCAGAGCAAGAGGCCGATCATCTACGCGGGCGGCGGGGTCATCACCGCGAACGCCTCGGAGGCGCTCCGCGCCTTCGCCGAGCGCACGGGCATCCCCGTCGCGATGACACTCCTCGGCCTGGGCGGCTTCCCCGCCGACCATTTCCTGGCCCTGCACATGCTCGGCATGCACGGCACGGTCTATTCCAACTACGCGGTCAACGAGGCGGACCTCCTGCTCGCCTTCGGCGTGCGGTTCGACGACCGCGTGACGGGCAAGGTCAGCGAGTTCGCGAAGCACGGCAAGATCGTCCACATCGACATCGACCCGTCGGAGTTGAACAAGAACAAGGTCGCCCATCTGCCGCTCCACGGTGACATCGGCCTGGCGCTGCAAGACATGGTCCGCCTCATGGAAGGCGAGCCGACCGGATCGCGCTCCAACAGCTTCCCCGAGTGGATCCGCCAGATCGAGAAGTGGCGGGCCGAGGAGCCGCTGAAGTTCGCCGAGCGCGAGGACGCCATCCTGCCGCAATACGCCATCCAGCGCATGTGGCAGATCCTCCGCGACCGCGGCCAGCTCGACGAGACGATCGTCACGACGGGCGTCGGCCAGCACCAGATGTGGGCCGCACAGTATTTCCCCTTCAACGAGCCGCGCCAGTGGCTCACGTCCGGCGGCCTCGGCACGATGGGTTATGGCCTGCCCTCGGCGATGGGTGCCCAGGCGGCGCACCCCCTGAAGACCGTCATCGACATCGACGGCGACGGCAGTTTCCTCATGAACATCCAGGAACTCGCCTGCTGCTTCACCGAGAAGCTGCCCGTCAAGATCCTGCTCTTGAACAACCAGCACCTCGGCATGGTGGTGCAGTGGGAGGACCGCTTCTTCGAGGGCAATCGCGGCCACACCTACCTCGGCGCGGGCTTCGGCGAGGAGCCGTACCCCGACTTCGTGACCATCGCCAAGGGCTTCCGCTGCGGCAGCCGCCGCGTCAAGAACAAGGAAGACCTCGACGCCGCCCTCATCGAAATGCTCGACGCCAAGGGGCCGTTCCTTCTCGACGTGAGCGTGCCGTATGCGGAACACGTCCTGCCGATGATCCCGAGCGGGCAGACGGTGCGCGAGATGATTAAAGCGTGAGCATAGCCAAACGCGAGAGGGCAAGGGAAGGTGCCCTCTCGCGTGTGCTGAATGCAGGGGGAAAGTGACCCATGATCGATCCGACTGGCGACGAGGCGATCGGTTCATCGGTCCCGTTGATCGTCGCACAATTGACGGCAGGGAAGGGTCCAGGCGAGATCGAGGCTCGCCTGGTGGAGCAAGGTCAGGCACCTCGCGCGGCTCGTTCCGCAGTCAAGAACGCCCTGTCCGACCACACCGAGGCTCTCCAGAAGAGCGCCAACCAAGATCAGTTGGTCGGCATACTGTCCTTGCCGTTCTGCACTCTCATCTTCCTGGTCTGCGCGGGCCGCTGTTTTTTCGAGGACGGCATCACAATCCCTGGACGGGTGAAACTCTTCATTGGGATCATCTTCGGCGGCCTGGGGGCTATCGACGCCATCTATCGGTTGCTCCGGTCACGGACCACCAAACAGGAACTCCGCCAGCTGGACCACGTTTGGGATCGATGGAAGGAAGAGCGGCCCCGACATCTCGCCGCCCCTCCCGATGACGGCGTCCCTCTCGCGGCCTTTGCCAAGGCTCTTCCACCCCAAGTATCGCCGCCTCTTCGGTCCGTCCGCACGATACCTGACAGATTACATCCGTCTGCGTCGAGGGACATCAGGAGTGCCAAGCCGGCGAAAATTCCCGAGGATCAGAGCCTACGTCCGTGGGTCATCGGCTCCGTCGTCGGAGCCGTCGGTGTGGTCGGTGCTTTCCTCCTGGTTCTCGGCCTGATCCTCTCCGTTTCGCTCGGGAAATCACGAACTGCGAGGGCTGAGGCTCCCTCTACGGGGTCTGCCCCACCACCTGCGGCGATCGATCCCAATGCTCCGCTCGATGACGAGGGACCACCGCCCGAGGGGTGGACGGTCCTGTTCCGCGCCGACGATCCGGCCATCTGGAACACTCCGAGTCCGGGCGAGAAGTTCGCCATCCCGATGAAGCAGGCGCACAGCACGATTCGCTTCCTCCGGCTGAAGCGCATGGACACGAGAGCCGTTCTCATCGTCCCGATCACGCACAAACAACTCGCCAGCCAACCTAACTTGCCCATTCTCGAAGGGGTCGAGTGGAACGGCACGAACCGACTCGAATATGGCGGCTATCATCTGGGCATCCTGCGCGGACCCCGTTTGAACTGGCCCGGATTCGAGCATGGAACCATCTCGATCTTGAACGACGGCTGGAATGGCTTTGCCGGCTCCGGCTTCGGTCACAAGATCGGTGGCCCCGAGAAGCAATGTTACTGCTGGCAGGGCAAGGAGATTCCCCGGACCCCGTTCGAGATTGCCTTCACAGTCGGGCCTCTGACTCCCGAGGAAGAAAAACACGTCGTAAAGTGAGCAGGACCGTCCATGGCCGAAGTATTCCTGACCCGCGAGGAAGCGGAAGGCGACTTACCCGCGTTGTGCATGTGCTGCGGTGCCGCCGCGACGACTCGAGTCACTCGCAGATTTATGCTGCGCGATCCCGAAATCGGCGGCCCCGGCGTCCAGTTTGCCGAGATCCTGGCGATCCAGCGAATCGTTGCCCTTGCGAACGTCCCACGACTGAGTCTGCCCACCTACTTCTGTGACCGGCACCGCTACTACTGGCACCTGCGCGAGTGTCTGCGTTGGGGAGGGTTGGCAGCGCTTCTCACCTTGGGATTCGGCGGACTGGCGATGGCAGCCACGATTATCTTCACGACCAAGACCGAGTCGCACTGGCCGGACGGGTGTCTCCTATTTACGCTCGTCCTTTACATGATTGCCTGGCTCGTTCCCATGAGCAGGTTACTTCGCAACACTATTCGCGCCAGTCGGCACGGGGATGGCCGCATTCTCCTGCAGCATGTCGGCGCAGAATACGTCGCCGGGTTGTTGGCACAGCGGCAGCCATGAACGGGGGGGATCCCTGGGCGGAAGGATTTGGCGGCCCGGTGGCAGACGGTGCGCGAGATGATTAAAGCGTGAGCATAGCCAAACGCGAGAGGGCAAGGGAAGGTGCCCTCTCGCGTGTGCTGAATGCAGGGGGAAAGTGACCCATGATCGATCCGACTG
>JANXSH010001216.1 GCA_025356615.1 Planctomycetia bacterium
GACGAGGGCATCTTTGCCCCCCTCGGTGGGGACGTAGGCCCGCCAGGCCAGGCGCAGGTTGAGCCGCGCCAGTGCCTCCTTCGAGGGGATGTCGGGGCGCGAGTAGATCTTGTCCCGGCGGATCTGAGCCGGGAGGAACGAAGCAAACAGTAGGAAGGCGGCGAGGGCCGGCCAGAGCAGTCGGGGCATCCTGATCCTCCGCAAAGGGTGTGCAGCGGCGAATCGCCCACGCACACCGTATTCTATCACGCCCCGACACGAACGAAAGCGACGAAACCCGTCCCTACCCCGTTTTCCGTCCGCCTGGCGCGATCCCGACGAATCCGCCGGGTCACTTCTTCCCCTCGGCCCGGCGCTCGAGGAAGAATCGTCGCAGGATGCCGGCGCACTCGTCGGCGAGGATGCCCCCGAGGACGCGGCAGCGGTGGTTGAGGCGGTCGTCGGAGGTGATCCGGTACAGCGTCTCGCACGCCCCCGCCTTGGTGTCGGTGCAGCCGAAGAAGACGAACGGGATCCGCGCTTGGACGATAGCGCCGGCACACATGGGGCACGGCTCCAGGGTGACGTAGAGCAGGCAGTCTTCCAGTCGCCAACTATGGAGGGCGCGGGCCGCCTGGGTGATGGCGATCATCTCCGCGTGGGCTGTGGGGTCGATTAGTTGCTCGCGCTGGTTGTGGGCGCTGCCGACCAGGCCGTGTTGCCGATGCACGATGATCGCCCCGATAGGCACCTCCTCGGCATCATAGGCTTGCGCCGCTTCCTCCAAAGCGCGGCCCATGTGATACAGGTGCAGCGGGTGCGATTTGTCGGCGAACAGGGTATCGATTAGGGGCTGGTCCACGGTGTTTTTCCTGAACCGACTAAACACCTCGAGCCGATGGTTTCGCCGCCTCTCCATCAAGATACTCGGCCATCGGGAGAGAAGCTATCGCAAAGAGTTTCCTACAGCGGTAAGGTGTGTCGGTGATCCCGTAGGGTAGGTCGAGCAACGCGAGGCCCACCGGACTGCCACTCGCGTCATCCATAAGGGTGAAACCATCGCCGATGAACTCAACGGGATCGATTTGGGGGACGAACGCTTGAACAAGCGGAGCAAGCACCTCCTCGAAGCCCTCGCCGCCAACCCCGAGGCCAGCATCAATGCCGCTTGCAACGGGTGGGGCGACACCGTCGCCGCCTATCGGTTCTTTGACAACGAGGTGGTCTCGCCCGAGGAGCTCTTGCGGCCGCACCGCGAGGCCACGCTCCAGCGCATGGCCCCCCATCCCGTCGTGTTGGTCGTGCAGGACACGACCGAACTCGACTACACCAAGCACCCGCCCAAAGACGCGCGATGCCTCAACAAGCCGGAACGGTTCGGGCTCTACTCCCACCTCCATTTGGCGGTCACCCCCGACAAGTTGATCCTGGGCGTGATCGGCCTCGACCACTTCGACCGGGATCCGCAGACCCTCGGGAAATCGACCGAGCGGCGTTCCTTGCCGATCGAACAGAAGGAGAGTTTCCGCTGGCTGGAAGGTTATCGACTGGCCTGCCAGTTGGCGGCAGATTCCCCAGGGACTCGAATCGTCAGCGTCGCGGACCGCGAAGCGGACATCTATGACATCTTCGTCGAGGCCCAGCAAACCCAGGGCCCCCGCGCCGACTAGGTGATCCGCGTCCGGGTGGATCGTTGTATCCCAGAGCACGACCTGGCGTCAGGGCCGGCCGTGTTCCACAAGGTGCGCGCCGAGGTCGGTGCCAGCAGCCTGCTAACGACGCGGACCCTCGAACTGGGCGAAACCCCTAAACGCAAAGCGCGGACCGCGAGGTTAGAGGTCCGCGCGCAGAGGTTGGAAGTGAAGCCACCACACGAGCGGTCGCACCTGCCGTCCGTGACGATGAATGTGGTACTCGTCGAGGAGGTAGGAGGCCCCGGCGATGACACGGACGTGTCCTGGCTGCTGCTGACCCGCTTGCCGGTCAGCACGGTCGAGGAGGTCTTGAAGGTCATCGATTATTACGTGGCGCGCTGGGCAGTGGAAATATATAACCGGACGTGGAAGACCGGCTGCCGGGTCGAGGAGATCCAACTGGAAACGCAGGCGAGGCTGAAGAACTGCCTGGCGATGTACGCGATCGTGGCGTGGCG
>JANXSH010001246.1 GCA_025356615.1 Planctomycetia bacterium
CCGAGTGATGCCGCGTCCGTCACCTGCTTCACGATGTCGAGGATCTCCTCCGGTTCCAGGTAACGGCTATAGATACTGGGCGCAGCGGGCGTCACTCCCGGTTCCGAGCCGCGAAGGGACACCTTGTTCAAAATGGACGAACCGAGGTTGAGCAAAGCCGCCGAGGCTGCCAGGCGGGTCGCGTCACTGCCGTCACTCGCCAGGAGCCGCTTCAAGGCCGGACCCACGATTTTGGGGTGTTCGCGGAACTGTCCCAAAGCCCCCGCGACCGACACCAGAACCCGCGCGCTCGAATCCGTCGTCATCTTACTCAGGTGCTCGGCGAACGCCTTGAAGTCGATGTCGGAAACCAGGCGCTTCTTCAGCGAGACGCCCGGCTTCTCCGGTTCGGTCTTCACGTCGTACTTTCGGAGGTCGCCCTGATCCGTCGCCTTCACGACGGTCTCCCTTACCAGGTTCGCGACCGCGATTTTCGCGGCCTCCGACGAGCGAGGATTCGCGAGGATAGCCGTGATCCCCTTGTTGAATCGGGTCGCCATCTTCGTGCGGACAGAGGTCACTATCCTGCGCGACTCGACATCGAAGCTCAGGGGCTTCTTTTCGACCTCCTTGTCCTTATTGGGAGCCTTGTCTTCGTCGAGGTCGCCGGCTAGCTCGGCGTTGATCGGGGGCCAATCGACGAGGAGCAACGCCCGGCTCAGGTCGCTCAGCGAGACGATGCGGGCGGCTGTCTCCTCGAGATTCTTCTTGCGAAACGCGAGAGCCTTCTCGAGGGATTCGCCCTTCAGGGGGGTTCTCAAGTTGTCCACTTTCTCTAGGAGCAGCGCCTGGCGAAACCTCTCCACGGGGTCTCGATCCAGGCGATCCGCCGCTGCGATGCCGCCCAACAGCAGCACGGCTCCCGCGAGCCATTGGATCGCGCGAGCGGGACGATATCTAGGGTGTGTCATCTTGGTCGTCTTGCTCCTCATGGTCCGGCCTACCCTCGCTCGGAGGGTAGGCAACCGACAGTCGGCCTCCTCCACACTCCATTGTGCCCTCTGGAGCAACTCGACGCTAGAGATTCCTTCTCGCACCTCACGATCCGTTGATGAGGTGCGTGCTACAACTGAGCCAGGATTCGACTCCCCCCTGGATTCCCTGACCCCTTCGCCCGGCAGAGTTTCCCCATGCCGGATGTGGCAAGATCAACCACCTGTGTGCGAGATTCCTGCGGAGCATGGCGCGACGGGCCGAGTCGTTCCTCTTCGTGCCAATCGAACAAAAGTCGTTCCATCCTAGTGAGTTGCGTCCGAGTTATTCTCAGGTTTTGGTCACGATGGCACATTGGCGTGAAATATGCTGCTCAATCAAATCAGACAGAGAAACAGGCGGGAGCCTCTCCTCCCACCCAACCTACCGGAGTGGTTTTCCATGCCGAGCCTCACCGCAACGGTAACTCGGCCTCTTCGGCCCGCGATGCCATCCCGAGTAACGGTCCGGGCGACTCGACCCAGCATCATCGACTTACGTTTCCGGGAGGACGCCTGGGTGGTCGAGGATGGGGACCGCGCTCGCGTCTGCCTGGGTGATTACTCCCTCGGCGGACTTCGCGTAACCAGCTTCGACGTGCCGGCGCTCAACACCCTGTTCGGCGCGGTTCGCCTTGGCCAGGCCCGCAGGCAGATGACCGAGCGCCGCAAACGCGGGTAAGCAGAACACACACAGAAGTTAGCCACAGAGAACACAGAGAAAGGCAAAGAATGGGACACGGATAATACCAGAAAATCAACTCTTCTGATCCGTATCGGTCCTCTTCATCCGTCCTATCCGTGTCCCATTCTTTGCCTTTCTCTGTGTTCTCTGTGGCTAACTTCTGTTCAATTTGTTGAACGAGAACGATAGTTTCAGGGATTCGCCTGCACTTTACCCTGTGACGAATCGGTAGCCCGAAGCCGATGGTGGGCCGCTCGCTTTTCATCCCCCATTCGTTGGTAGTATTCGGCTAGCGCGGCGTGGGACGGTTGATGATCGGGTGCCAGATTCAAGGCACTGAGGAGCCAACCTTCGCCGGCGCTATTGTGGCCGTCGTGCAGGAGCAAGACGCCCATCTCGTAGTGCAGGGCGGGATCGAGGGGGCGCTCGGAGAGTTTGCGGCTACTCAATTCCCCCACGCGCTCGGCGCGCTCCTTGATCTTCTCGGCCTCGAGGCGTTCGGGTTCCGCCAGCTCGATCTTGTTCTGCTGTTGAAGCGAATGGAAGAGGAACCACTGCACCTGGTAGTCGTTCGGCCAGACCTTCTTGGCCCGTCGTAACCATAGCTCGGCTTGCTCCGGCTGGCGGTCGGCGAGTGCGAATTGGCCGCGCGTGCGCAGCGCAAGCCCGTGTTCGGGATGGGCTTCCAGGGTGGCGTCGAGAACTTCCCGCGCCCGTTCGCCGGAGCCGAGGAGGTTGTGGCATCGCGCGATGCGGACCTGGACATCGGGGTCATTCGGCCTCTGGCGCTCGATGAATCGGAGGTGCGTCAAGGCCTCGTCATACTTACCCATCTGTAGGAGGGCCAGGACCAGACGCCAGCGCGTGCCGTCTCGCGTCGGGTCGAGTTCGATCACCCGTTGCAGATCCTCGGTGCCCTTGTGCGCCGACTTGCCCTGTTGAAAGGCGAGGCCACGCAACTCGCGTCCCCGGATGGTGTCGGGGTCCACCAAGAGCCAATGGTCGGCCAGGGCGATCGCGTCGAGTATTCGGTAGACGCGGGTATGGCCCTGGATCATCGCTTCCCAAATGAGAGGCCGGAGGTCACCCTCTTGCTCCGCCCGCCGGTTCAAATACTCTTCGACTTCACGCGAATTGCCGGCCGCCGCCTGGAGCAAGGCCCACTCCAGCACCACCTCCCGCGAGTCGGCCCCGAGTAGATTCTGCGCGAGACGCAATTCGCGGCTCGCTTCCTCGAAGTCTTCCACCTGCCGGGCGGCCCTGCTGCTCAGGAGATGGGCCTCGGCGCAATTCGGCCAGACCCGGAGGCAGTTCGCCAGGTGCCGACTCGCCTCCTCGGGGTGATACGCCGACAGGGCCGACCGGGTGGCCCGCAGTTGATACCAGGCCCAGGCGTTCGGCGCGACGAGGCAGCCCGTCCCGATCATGACGAGTAGGATGAGCCAGGCTCGCCAGGGGCGAAATCGGCGGAAGATCGCGGAAGCCGGCACGATTCGTCCTCCTCGGATCGTAGCACTATCGTCGATCAGCAATTCTCCAGGTATATCGTACACCCTATCAGAAGGAGAAGTGATCGAGGAGATTGGCATACCCCAATCAAAAGTCGAACGCGGCCAACTCCGCCATCGGTGTGACGAATATCTTCCCGTCCCCCATCCGGCCCGTCCGGGCGGCGCGGGCGATCTGCTCCCGCACCTCCGAGACGCGATCGGTGGCCACGCACACGGTGATCTCGACCTTCGGCAGGAAGGCCATGCTGTATTCGCTACCCATGTACCGATCCAGGTAGCCCTTCTGGCGGCTGAAGCCTTTCGCCTCACGCACGACGCACGAATCGACCCCGAGTTCGACGAGCGCCTTCAAGACCGCTTCGGCGCGGAAGGGCTTCACGACGATGGTGAGTTGTTTCATGGTCAGAACCACCCTCCCGTGATCGGCAAGGTCTGGCCGGTGATATACCCCGACTCCTCGCAGGCCAGGAACAGGACGACGTGCGCCACTTCTTCCGGGCGACCTACTCGGCCCACGGGGATCTGCTTTTCGTATTCGGCCAACACCTCGGCCTTGAGGCCGTCGAGCATCGGCGTGCGGATAACCCCAGGGGCGACGGCGTTGACGGTGATGCCCCGCCGGGCCACTTCCTTGCTCATCACTTTGGTCAACGCGATGACGCCCGCCTTGGCGGCGGCGTAATTCGCCTGGCCGTGGAAGCCGACGATGCCCGCGATCGAGGCGATGTTGACGATGCGCCCGTTGTCGCGGAGGATCTCTGCGGCGAGTTTGGAGCAGAAGAACACGCCATCGAGGTTCGTCTGGAGGACCGCGTGCCAATCGCTCGGCGTCATCTTACGGATCGAGCGGTCGCGCAGGATGCCCGCGTTGTTGACCAGGATGTCGAGTCCCCCGGCCAGCTCGACGACGCGCTTCATGAGCGTCTCGACCGCCTCGTAGTTGCTTACATCCGCGTCGAGGACGTGAACCGTCACGCCGAAGGCGCGGCACCTCTCGGCAGTCAGCCCGGCATCGCGGAGGTTTTGCCCCGCATCATCGGCGAAGTAGTTGACGACGCACGTCGCCCCGGCGCGGGCGAACCCCTCGAGGATCGTCGCCCCCATGCCGCGTGAACTGCCCGTTACCAGGACGACCTTGCCGGGAAAACTGTACTCGACCATCGTCTCCTCCGCCGGGGCCGCTCGCCATCGGATCCCGGACTTTGTATGCCAACTTTGGGTAATCCATGATCCGCAGGGTGTTGTCTCATGGCGATCCGCGTCCGTCCCACTACCGCCGCATGCCTACTCCTCTTCCTCGCCGGGTGCAGCGTCGGCGACTACGAGGCCAAGATGCTCGACGCCCAGAATCGCGTCGAACGTTTCGAGGAGGGCAATCGCCTCCTCGAAGGCCCACTCGCGATGCCGACTCGCGTGGAGAAGGGGATTACCATCGTGGACATCGACCTCTTTCTCCGACCTCCCAAAGGCATCAGCACCACGGCGAGCAACGAGAAGAGTCCGCGTGCCCGCCTCTTGTACACCTTTGTCGCGTCTCGCCAAGGTGGGGCCGGCCCCTTCGCTTACGTCGAGATCGCCTTCGTCGAGACGAAGTCGAAGAACGCGAAGGATTTCGAGAAGAGTGTGATCGAAGTCTTCAGCCCTACAGGTCAGGGAACCCGAGGGAAGCGCCAGGTGACTCCTCTGGGCAGACCGCCGATGACGTATTCTACCTTCGAGTTCGACGACGCCAAATATTCTTACTCGATCAACTTCATCAAGGGGCCAATCAATCAACTCGCCATCGTCTACTGGATCAACCGCGCGAGCAAAGGCCAGGCCACTCGCGCCATCGAAGTGAGCCTCGCATCCTGCGCCCTCGATTCCGAGTCCCACGCCGTTCGCAAGAACCAGGGAACGCCCCTCACGGTGCCCCAGCACCCGAAGTGACAAGGTGACAAGGTGACAAGGTGACAAGGTGCGAATATACCGATGGCTGGGTCGGTGATCGAGGCTATCCTTGTCCACCTTGTCACCTTGTCACTTATTCGGGTACGGCTTCTGCCAGAAGTTCTCGCCGTTCCAGTTGAGACCGGGCTGGGTTTCGATGGTGCAGTCGCCATTGACCGTACACTGACAGGCGAGGCGGATTTCGTCCTCGTGGCCGATCGACGCCAGCATGGTCACGGGGTGGGCGGCGAAGTTGACCTTTTCCATGAGTGTCTTGGCGTTGAGGTTCTCCATGCCTTTCTTGACGAAGACTCGACAGGTGCCGCACACCCCGTTGCCCATGCAGTTGAGATACGACTCGATCGTGCCATGCACCTCGAGGCCGGCCTTGCGGGCTTCCGTGCGCAGGTTGGAGCCGGTTGGCACCTCGATTTCCTGCTTCTCGTTGACGAACACAACCTTGGGCATGGATCCATGACCCTCGCGGAAAGGAATCGACCGACCCCGCGCGCCCATCGCGCAGGACGGAGGCAATTGTACGAAGACGGCTACCGGAAGGAAGGACCATGTCCCTAGTTCGCCTGGCACACTTCAGCGACATCCACGTCGTCGCGGCGGCGCGCTGGCGTCTCGGCGACGTGTTCAGCAAGCGCCTGACGACGTGGGCCAACCTCCGGCTCCTGGGCCGGGGTGCCCAGTTCCGCGAGACCGAACGTGTCCTCGCCGCCCTCCGGGCCGACCTGGCGGAGCGAAACTTCGACCACCTTATCTTCAGCGGCGACGCCACCGCGATGGGATTCGAGGCCGAGATCGCCCGCGCCGCCGAATCCCTTCCGCTGACCCTACCCGGTCTGGCGGTCCCCGGCAACCACGACTATTGCACCCCCGCCGCGACGCGCTCGGGGGCGTTCGAGCGGCACTTCGCCCCCTGGCAGCTCGGCGAACGACTCGACGCCGAGGTCTACCCCTTCGCCCAGCGCGTCGGCCCCCTGTGGCTCATCGCCGTGAACTCGGCGACGGCCAACCGTCTCCCCCACGACGCACGCGGCGCAGTCGGAAAGCCCCAGTTGGATCGCCTCCGCAGACTGCTCGCCCGCCTCGCAGACATCGACGGGGGGCCGCGAATCCTCGTCACCCACTACCCCATCGCTCGGCCGTGCGGCAAACCCGAGGGGAAGATGCACGCCCTCCGCGACGTGCGAGACCTCCTCGACGTGGCCCGCGCCGGAGGCGTCGATCTCTGGCTGCACGGCCATCGGCACGACGTGTACCATCATCCGAAGTCGGCGACGATGCCCATTGCGTCGATCTGCGCCGGCAGCGCGACCCAGACCGCAGCATGGTCGTACCAGGAACTCGCCATCGAGGGGCGGCACCTGGTGGGGAGCGTGCGGCCGTTTCGGGGGGGGCTATTCGTTGGGGGGGCGGAGTATGAGATGGAGTTGTGAACGGGC
>JANXSH010001255.1 GCA_025356615.1 Planctomycetia bacterium
GTTATACAATCACCTCGCCAACTGAAAACTGAAAACTGAAAACTGAAAACTAACGCGATAGCGTTCCGAACATCTTCCCGACCTCCTCGAGCCAGCGCCGACACTCTTCGCAGGACTCGGCTTCGGCCTCGACTGCGCGGCGGGCGTCTGTGTCGAGGGTGTTTTCCCAGTAGGCGAAGAGTCGATCGCCGTCGATGGGGGTCGAGGAGCCGATCCGTGTGAGGGGGGGGACGCAGAATGTGCCTCGTGCCCGGCGGGCGGTGGCGAGGATTCGGGCGATGCTTCGTGGCAGGGTTGCCGGCCCTACGATCGGCATCATGGCAGCCTTCCTTAAAAGAAAAATCCCGGCACGCGCGAGGCGTGCCGGGATCCAGGGTCAATCGCGCGACGAGTGTCGGCGTGTCGAGCTTTCCGGCCCGCACGTCGCGTTGTCGCTGAAGTATTCCGGGTAACGACGCGGAAACGCTTCCGCGAACGCCTTGCGTACCCGATGGATCCACTGAGACACCGTGTTGGGTCGATCCACGCGCAGGAAGCGGCGGATCTCCTCGACCGTCCAGCCCTCCAGGTGCCGGAGGCGGAACGCCATGATCTTGCGCTGTCGCCGCCGGTCGTCCGGCAGCAACCCGAGCAACACGGCCTCGACCTGGTCGGCGACCTCGTCGCACAGCAGCCGGCTCTCGCCGGGGTTGGCCGACTCGTCGGCCGGCTCGCCCAGGTCGCGGACGGTCTGCTCCCGTCGCTTGCGGACCCGGTCGTTGAAATGACGATCGACGCAGGTGGACAAATAGCCGCGAAACGGCACCCCGGCCTCGGGGTCGAACGTTTGCAGCGCCTGCTCGAATTTGAGATATCCCTCGCCCATGAAGTCCTCTCGAGATGACGACGCTGAACGGGTGTAACGCGAGGCCAGTCGATTCACCACGTCCAGGCAGCTGTTCCACAGCCGCTCCTTCAGGTCCCGGACCGGGTCACCCCCGGCCATCGCACGCTGGATGTCATGTACCAGTTGCTCGGCGTTCGGCACTCACGCGCTCCTTTCGCCCAGGGAGTTCTCCCCCCGAAGTTCGGATGCGGGCCGGGCGAGACCGTCGGGCAACGCCCGACGCCGGCTGACGCATCGACGCGATCGAGGGTAACGATTAGATACGCCGAGGTGATGGGAATATTTCGCGGAATCCGAGATTCTCTGGATTTCTTCGCGCCGCCCATTTATCGCAGGCCCTTTCTCACCGCGCCGCGTCAGACGGTCGGCTCGACGCCTAATGCTCTCAGTTGGGCCAGCAATTTCTCCTTCTGCTGACGCTCGCCGACCTCGCGTTCCTGTGCCTGGCGAATCTTCTCGTCGGCCTGGCGAATCTTCTCGTCGGCCTGGCGGGTCTTCTCGTCGGCCTGCCGGGCCTGCTCCTGTGCCTGGCGGGCTTTCTCGTCCGCCACGCGGACCTGGTCCCGCGCCTGACGGATCTGCTCTCGCGCCAGGCGAAGCTCTTCCGCCTGCCGGTCGATGGTCCTCTGGAGGGTCGCCGGGAGTTCCAAGAGTTCGCCCCGATACCAGTAGCGTGCCCAACCCTCGCTCAGGGCGACCTCCAGGTCGAGTTCGGGGATCGCGAGCCGTCCCGCGTCGTTGGGTTTCACCGAAGCGTATCCGTTCTCGCTCAGCCGGAAGAGCGACAGATCCTGCGTCTCAGGGTAGAAGAGCAAGTAGTACGGCACCCCCAACTCGCGCTCGTACTTGTGGAAGCTGCCCTCGTAGTCCTTCCGCTTGCTGCTCTTGGAGACGTACTCCAGGACGAGGAACGGCCTGGCTGGCTGGATTTCGAGGGCGTAGTTGCTGTCGGCCCGGAGCGGCCCGTCGTGCAGGACGATCATGTTGTCGGGGACGACCAAGCCCTCTTCCCCCGAGTCGCCCAAGGGGTATTGCACGAGGAGTTCGTTGAAGTAATGCACCTCGGGGCGACGCAGGCGGAGCAGGGCGAAACTCTCGACGCTGATCTCGCGCTGGGTCGCCTGGGGGGTGGCTTCCATGTGATGCTCCGGGGGCAGGCTCGCGAGGTACTCTCGCGCCGCCTCGGAGTAGCGGATGTCCAGCAACGCGCGGGGTATCGTGGTGGACATGGTCGCCTACCTCCGGAATCGGATCGTGGATGGGCGAATCTTACCGAATACCGCCGCTCGGGTTCAAGCGACGTTCACGCGCTCACCGCTCGCCCTTGCCGGGTTGGCGCTTGTCGTGATAATTGACTGAAGACGCCGACCGGGTGGTCGGCTCCCGCTCCACGAGGAAACTCCCATGCGACGCTTCGTTCTCCCCGCCTGCCTGCTGATGGCGGCTCTGACATTCACCGCGAGCGCCGACGACAAGCCCAAGGGCACCAAGGTCAACTTCGACGGCCTGACCTCGACGACCCCGGCCACTTGGGTCGAGAAGACGCCCTCGAACAAGATGCGATTCGTGCAGTTCGAGTTGCCCAAGGTAAAGGGCGACAAGGAGGACGCCGAGCTGGTCATCTTCAAAGGGCTGGGCGGTAGCGCGGCGGCCAACATCTCGCGCTGGAAGGACCAGTTCGTGGCCCCCAAGGGCAAAACGTCCGACGACATCAGCAAGGAGAGCGAGATCAAGATCGGCGGCAAGGCCGCGACGCAGGTCGTTATCGGCGGCACCTTCAAGTACAACCCCGCGCCGTTCAACCCGAAATCGAAGAACGTCCTCCGCACCGACTACAAGATGATCGCCATCCACTTCGAGGGGCCGAAGGAGATCTACCACATCAAGCTCATCGGGCCGACCAAGACGGTGGACAGTTACCAAAAGGGATTCGATGCCTGGATCAAGGGGTTCAAGGAATAAAGGACTGTAGGCCCGAAGCCTAGCGGTTGCAACCGCTGGGCTTGGGATGGCACCTCTCCCCATGCACATCACCACGTTCGACTACGACCTGCCCGCCGACCTGATCGCGCAGTCCCCCGCCGACCGGCGCGACGGGTCGCGGCTCCTGGTGCTGGACCGCGCCTCGGGCAACCTCGCGCACCGGGCATTCACTGACCTCCCAGCGCTCCTCGCGCCGGGGGATCTGCTCGTCCTCAACGACACGCGAGTCGTCGCCGCCCGCCTCGTCGGTCGGCGTCAGGCGACCGGCGGGCGCTGGGAGGGTCTTTTCGTCCGCGAACATCCAGGCGGGCGATGGGAACTGTTGGTGCAGACGCGCGGCAGCCCCGCGCCGGGTGAGATCCTCCTCGCCGAAGACCTCTCCGCGCGACGACCGCCGCTGGAACTCGTCCTCGTCGAGAAGACGCCCTCGGGCCGATGGCTCGTAACGCCGCGCCAGAGCGGCGCGACGGCGGATCTCCTCGCGGTGTGGGGCCAGATCCCGATCCCGCCCTACATCCGCGAGGGCCGGGCGGACGACGCCGACCACGACCGCTACCAGACGATCTACGCGCGGCACGATGGCGCGGTCGCCGCCCCGACGGCGGGGCTGCACTTCACACCGGAGCTGTTCGCCGACCTCGCGGCGCGCGGGGTCGAGCGGGCGTTCGTGACCCTGCACGTCGGGCCGGGCACCTTCCAGCCGGTCAAGGTGGATGACGTGACCCTCCACCGCGTCGAGGGCGAGTGGGGCGGAGTGCCCGCCGCGACTGCGGAAGCGGTGCGTGCATGCAAGGCGCGCGGCGGGCGAGTCGTCGCCGTCGGCACGACCTCGACGCGCGTCCTCGAGGGGGCCAGTAGCCTCGAGGGGGCTTGGTCCGGTCTGGTCGATCTCACGGTCTGCCCGCCGTTCACCTTTCGAGTCATTGACGGCATGGTGACGAACTTCCACCTCCCGCGATCGAGCTTGCTGTTGCTCGTCTCGGCCCTCGCCGGCGTTTCGGCCATCCGCGCTGCGTATGCCGAGGCTGTCGCCGCACGCTACCGCTTCTATAGTTATGGGGATGCCATGCTCATCCTGTGACCCGGAAGGACCATGACCAATCGCATTATGCGCGTCTCGATCCGCGATCATGCCCTCAGTCCCGCCGAGGCGGATGTTCGCGTGAATGTAGCACTCGAGCGCTCCGACGCGGGCACCGAAGTGCGAGGCCGATTCGTCGGCCCGCGCTGCCTGTTCGCCGAGACGATCGAGGTGGCGTATCCCCTGCGGCGCGCGGGAGAGGAATACCGCGTCGTCATCCCCGAAGCAAGCTTTTGGGACACGATCAGCCCGCACCTCTACCTCGTTCACGTCGAACTCTGGCAAGACGGCACGAAGTGCGACGAAGTCCGCCTGCGTCACGGCTTTCGCGGCCTGCGTGGCACGGCGAAAGGGCTGATGGTGAACGGATCGCTCCAGACGCTCCGGGGTCGCATCATCCCGTCGATCAGCGAGGACGAGGCGCGGCGACTGCGCCTCGACGGAGTGAATCTCCTGATCGCGCCGACGCTCGTGCCGGGCGTCTGGGAGGTCGCCGACCGCGTCGGGTTCTTTGTCCTGGGAATGGGGATGGCCGAGACGCTCGCGGAGCATCCGAGTCACCTGGGCTGGCTCGTGCCAGGCCGATTCGAGGTGAGGGAGGGCCAACTCTTCGCCGCGTGGTGCGAAACGTCCCTGGGTGAGGTTCTGGGATAACCTGCGTGCCGTCGTCGCCCTCGCCTGGTAAGATATCCTCCGAGGACTTGGACCCGCCATCCCCGAGGGAGCACCCCCATGACCCGTTTTGCCGTCTGCCTGATACTCCTCTTCCCCATCCTGGCGCGGGCCGACGAGCCTGTTGATAAGGAGAAGGAGAAGCCCGCCGTCAAGCCCCTCCTCGAAACCTGGCAGGCGGCCTATTTCGAGGGGATCAAGGTGGGGCACGTCCATACGCTCGTCACCCAGGACGGGGTCGGCGACAAGGCCCGCATCCATTCGCTCCGCACGATGACGCTCGTCATCAAGCGCTACGGCAGCGTCGTGGCGCTGGAGATCGAACAGACGTGCGTCGAGTCGTCCACGGGCAAGGTCTTCTCGCTCGGCCTGACGCAGGTGATCGGCAAGTCGGCGAAGGTGACGATGAAGGGCAAAGTCGAGGGCAAGGTCGTCCTCCTCGAAACCAGCGCCGAGGAGGCGGTCCGCAAGGCCCCCTGGGACGACGAGGTCATCGGCCTCTACGCCCAGGAATCGATCTTCCAGAAGAAGAACTCGAAGGCAGGCGACAAGGTCAAACTCATCAGCTACGAACTGCTCCTGCCGGGCACGATCACGATCCAATCGACCGTGAAGGACATCGAAACCGTCGATCGCCTGGAGACGAAGCAGGTCGATGGCAAGACGAAGATCGTCCGCACGCCGACGAAACTCCTCCGCGTGGACGCCGTCCCGGACGCCATCAAGGTCGGCGAAACCGAAGTCAAGCTGCCGAGCAAGGCGATCTGGCTCGACTCTAAGCTGATGCCCGTGCGCGAACAATTCGAGATGCCGGGCCTGAAAACACCACTGACGATGTACACGACGACGAAGGATGCCGCCCTGAAGGAGGGCGTCGCCCCGGACCGCCTGCCGGACTGGGGTCTGAACATCTCGATCCCGGTGAAGCAGACCATCGACAACCCCTACCGCACGACCGAGGCGGTCTACAAGATCACGCTCGCGGAGAAGATCCCCAACGTCTTCACGAAGGACCGCCGCCAGGAGATCCGCGAGGAGAAGGACAACACCTTCGAGCTGGTCGTCAAGGCGGTCCGCGCGCCGGGGACGAACGACAAGGCGAAAACGCCCGCGAAGGAGTATTACGAGAGCAACGTCTACATCGACAGCGACGACACGCGCATCAAGAACCTGACGCGGGCCGTCGTCCGCAAGGAGACCGACGACTGGAAGAAGGCGCTGCTCCTCGAGAAGTGGGTCCACGACAACATGAAGGTATCGACCGCGCTGGGCTTCCCGACCGCCTCGCAGGTGGCGAAAGACCTGGAGGGCGACTGCCGCCAGCACGCCCTCTTGCTCGCCGCGATGTGCCGGTCCGCCGGCGTCCCCTCGCGGACGGCCATCGGCCTGATCTACGCGCGCGAGGAGGGCCGAAGCCCGTTCTTCGGCTTCCACATGTGGGTGCAGGTTTGGGTCAAGGGCCGCTGGATCGCCCTGGACGCCATCCTCGGCCAGGGGGGCGTCGCCGCGACGCACACGAGATGGCCCACCACAGTTGGGACAAGCAGACGACGCTCGCGCCGCTGCTGCCGATCTCGCGGACGCTGGGGAAGATCAAGATCGAGGTGATCGAGAGTAAGTGATTGGGATCGTCCCGTCACCCCGACCCGTTTAGCCGCGACGCGGAGCGAGAGATACGCTCCGCTTCACGTCGCGGATCAACGAACCGTGCCCAATTCACACCAAGGAGAACCCAAATGTTGCCCCTGTTCCTCTGCCTCGCCCTGGCGGACGCCAAACCCGCCTACGCCAAGCCCGCAATGCTCGTCGAACCCGCCGCGTTGAAGAAGAACGCTACCGATCGGTTCGTCATCCTCGATGTCCGCTCGCGGAAGGATTACGCGGCAGGCCACATCCCCGGCGCGGTGTGGGCCGATCTCGCCGCGTGGGATCGCCTCATGACGGCTGACACCAAGTCCGACGTGTGGTCCGCCCGGATCGGAGCGGTCGGCATCGACGGCAAGAAGCCGGTCGTGATCTACAGCGACTCCAAGAGTCGCGACGCGGCCCGCGCCTGGTGGATCCTGCGCCAGCAGGGCGTGCCGGATGTCCGCCTCGTCCAGGGCGATTGGGCCGGATACAAGAAGACCGGCGGGGAGGTGGATACGGGTATCTTCCTCGTGGAGAAAGTGAACCCGAACCTGAAGCCGGCGACGGATCGTCTCCTCACAAAGACTGAGATCCGCTTGGGGCTGAGGTGCACTAATCTTGTCCAACTCATCGACGCGCGGTCGAGCGGCGAATACTGCGGCGACACCAAGTCGGCCAAACGCGGCGGGTCGATCCCCGGCGCGAAGCACCTCGACTGGACCGACACCATCGACCCGAAGACGGGACGATTCAAGCCGCCCGCCGAGATGACGCAGCTATTCAAAGACGCGGGCATCGCGCTGGACAAGCCGACGGCGACGTATTGTCAGAGTGGCGGGCGAGCCGCCGTCATGGCGTTCGTCTTCGAGCTGATGACGG
>JANXSH010000284.1 GCA_025356615.1 Planctomycetia bacterium
GTCATCCGGGAGCCGTCCTTGTCGTCGCGCGCGTGCAACAGGATGGACAACAGGGAGTCCCGGTTGCCCTCGGCCCGATTCCTTTCGATGAGGCCGTACAGGATGGCGTCGAGGCGCTTGATGGCGCGCCAGGCGCGGACGTTCTTCGGCGTGGGGAGGTTCTCCGAAAAGCGGAAGACGCTGAACAGTCGACTGATGAAGCTCTCCATCACCTCCCGCAGCGCCTCGGCGACGGCCGGCCCCTGGCCCTCGACATCGGCCCCGAAGAGCGTCTTCGCGGTGATCTCCATCGTCAGTTGCCGCATCTCGGCGTGGATATCGACGCGCGCGTCGTCGGCCCACCGCCCGAGCATGTTCTCGGTGTAGCGGACCATGACCCCGGCATAGCCCGAGAGGCGCTCGCGGAGGAACGCGGGCTGCATGAGCCGGCGCTGGCGGAGCCAGATGTCTCCCTCGCTGGAGAGCAGGCCGTCGCCGAGGAGTCGGCGATTCATGCGCAAGGCGTAGTGCTTGACGAACGTGCGTTCCGCCATCACCTGCTCGATCAGATCGGGCCGATACAGGAGCCAGACTCGGCGCATGCCGAAACGCAGCGTGGAGATATCGCCGTACTCCAGGCCGCAGCGCGTGTAGAGCGCGAGGACATCGCCGCGCAGGTCGCCGAGGTTGCCGGTCAGGAAGTGGCCGGGTGGGCCGGGCGGTAGCTTCTTCGGGGGCATCGCGGTCTCCGAATCTCGTCGCTGGGGTTGGTCGAAGCCTCCGGGTCATCGTACAGTTTACATGAATCGAGGCGGACAGGAGAGGCCATAGGGCTTCGTGGTTGCAACCGCCAAGCTCCTCTTGAAAGTAATGCACCGATGACAACGCGAACGGAACTGCGCTGGGGCGTCCTGGGCGTGGCGAAGATCAACGATCGCCTCCTCCCCGCCTTCCCCAAGACAAAGCACTCCCGGCTCTACGGCATTGCCAGCCGTACCCTGGAGAAGGCGCGGGCGGCGGCGACGAAGGCGGGCATCCCGAAGGCGTATGGCAGTTACGAGGCGCTCCTCGCCGACCCGGATATCGATGTCGTCTACGTCCCCTTGCCCAACACGATGCACGACGAATGGACGCGCAAGGCCGCCGACGCAGGCAAGCACATCCTCTGCGAGAAGCCGCTCACACCGACCGCGCCGACGGCGCGGGAACTCGTGGACTATTGCCACGCGCGCGGCGTCACGCTGATGGACGGCTTCATGTGGCCCCATCACCCGCGAACCCGGCTCATCCGCGCGCTGATCGATGAGGGCGCGATCGGTCGGGTCGATCAGGTGCGCGGCTCGTTCACGTTCCCCCTACCGCTTGATCCGGGCAACATTCGCCTCAGTCCCGACCTCGCCGGGGGCAGCCTCCTCGACGTGGGGTGCTACCCGATCTTCGGCATCCGCTGGGCGTTCGGGGCCGAGCCGGTGCGCGTGTACGCGACGGCGAAGTACGCCCACGAGGTCGATGTGCAGATGAACGGCCTGCTGTGGCTCGCCGACGGCCGCGTCGGCTCGTTCGACTGTGGGTTCCTCTCGCCGATGCGGCAGGCGTTGGAGATCGTCGGCACCACGGGCGTGATCCATGTGCCCGAGATGTGGGTGCCCGGCCCGGCGGCGGTGTACATCGTCGAGCGCGACGGCAAGCCGCCCGAGGTGAGGTCGGTCGAGGGCGAAGACCAGATCAGCCACATGCTCGACGACCTCAGCCGGGCCGTCCTCGAACGGCGCGCGGTCTATCCCGACCCGAGCAACGCCCCCGCCACGCTCCGCGTCCTCGACGCGCTGGCGCGTTCCGCGAGGGAGCAGCGCGAGATGGATGTGTGACAGACCGCTAGCATTCCCATCCCCGGAGTGATATTCTATCTGGCGAAGCGGTCTCACAACGAGACCGGCCGGCTCCCAGGAACGAGGAGCAGCATGACGCACGAGGAAGCGTTCTTACTGGACATCGTCGAGAATCGCGACGACGACACTCCGAGACGGATCTTTGCCGACTGGCTCATGGATCACGACGATCTGGTAAACCAGGCGCGGGGCGAGT
>JANXSH010000286.1 GCA_025356615.1 Planctomycetia bacterium
CGAACTTGGCAGTCCGGGGACTGATGGCTTCGAATGAAGACCGAGGAGTACGCGGTGGCAGAACGATTCGACCTCATCATCATCGGCGGCGGCCCCGGCGGCTATGTCGCCGCCATCCGCGCCGCCCAACTGGGCCAGAAGATCGCCCTGGTCGAGAAACGCGCCACGCTCGGCGGGACGTGCCTCAACGTCGGCTGCATCCCCAGCAAGGCGCTGCTCGACTCCAGCGAAGTCTTCGCCCAGGCCAAGAGCCACCTGAGCCGCCACGGCGTCCAGGTCGGCGAGGTCAAGCTCGACCTCGGGGCCATGCTCGTCCGCAAGGACAAGGTCGTCAAGGGGCTGACGGACGGCGTCACTTACCTGATGAAAAAGAACAAGATCGCCGTCTATGCGGGCACCGGGAAACTGGCCGGGGCCGCGAAGGAGGGCGTCTTCACGGTCGGCGTCACGGGGGCGAAGAACGAGACGCTCGAGGCCGCCGTCGTCCTCCTGGCGACCGGCAGCGAGGCGACGCAGATCCCCTCGCTTCCCTTCGACGGTAAGAACGTCGTCAGTTCGACCGAGGCACTCTGCTTCGACCGCGTGCCGAACCACCTCATCGTCGTCGGCGGCGGATACATCGGCCTGGAACTCGGCTCGGTTTGGGCCAGACTCGGAGCGAAAGTCAGCGTCGTCGAGTTCCTCCCGCGCATCCTCCCGCTGAGCGACGGCGAGATCGCCGAGGCGCTACACAAGTCCCTCGTCAAGCAAGGCATCACGTTCCACCTCGACACCGGCGTCACCGGCGCGACGGTCAAGGGAAGCCAGCTCGTCGTCACCGCCAAGAGCAAGGACAAGGAAGTCGTCTTCGAGGGCGACAAGGTTCTCGTCGCCGTCGGCCGTAGGCCCTTTACCGCCGGCCTCGGCCTCTCGGAGGCGGGCGTTACGGTGGACGGAAAGACGGGCCGGGTGCCGGTGAACGTCGATTTCATGACCAACGTGCCCGGCGTCTACGCCATCGGCGACCTGATCGAAGGGCCGATGCTCGCCCACAAGGCAGAAGAAGACGGCGTGGTCTTCGCCGAGCGCCGCGCCGGGATCGAGTCCCACGTCCATTACGACACGGTGCCGAGCGTCATCTACACCTGGCCCGAGGTCGCCAGCGTCGGACCTACCGAGGAGCAAATCAAATCATCGGGGCGCGAGTACAAGAAGGGAGTCTTTCCCTTCAACGCCAGCCCCCGCGCCCGTTGTATGGACGAGTCCGAGGGGTTCGTCAAGGTACTCGCCGACGCGAAGACGGACCGGCTCCTGGCCGTCCACATCTTCGGCCCGCGCGCGTCCGACATGATCGCCGAGGCGGTGAGCGTCATGGAGTTCGGCGGCAGCGCCGAGGACATCGGCCGGACGTGTCACGCCCACCCGACGCTGTCGGAGGCCCTAAAGGAGGCGGCGCTCGCGGTGGATAAGCGGGCGCTGCATTTGTGAGAGACGGGGGGCCGTAAGCCCATAGGTTGCAACCGATGGGCTTGGGGATGGCTTGGAGGATCTGATGAATCATGAGAATGGTAAATCGACTGCCCTTGCCACTATTATTGGTCGAGTTCGAATGGGACGAAAATATCGCTGTACTCATCGGGCGAGTCGCCATGCCGATGGAATGTTGCAAGCCGCTGTCGCTGCTGCGGATGGGTTCCACGGTCTAGGAATGCGCGGAATTGAGGTAGTTGGAACCAATCCGGCGCGTTGATCCGAAGAACTCGTCCAGTCACACCTAAGACTTTCATTCGCCCCTCCTTGCCACGGAGTTCATCGACAACCGTGATGCCAAGGCCACGAAGGCCGTCGGCAGCGAGCAGCAAAAACAAGATTGCGAGTTGAAGGCATTGCGGCGTCTGGCGGCCAAGATGCGGCAGGAGTTTCCGCAATTGCCGCTGTGTCTGAGCGGGGATGCGCTGTTCGCTTGTGGGGAAGGGTTTCAGATCGCCAAGGACTACAAGCTGTCGTATGTGTACGTGTTCGAGCCAGGACGAATGCCTGCGGTGTGGGAAGACTTCCAAAGCCTACTGAAGATGTGCCCCAACCAAAAGGTAGTGATCCACACGCCTGATGGAGATACCCTGGTGTATCGCTGGGTAAACCAGATGTCGTATCCGGACAGTGACGGTCGGCCCTGGTCCTTTACGGCCATTCAATGCGAGATAAACAGCGCGAAGGGAGAACGGAGTGTGTGGGCGTGGGTGACGGATCTGGAAGTGAACATGAAAACAGTAGTCGCCGTGGGGACGAAAGGAGGGAGGCACCGCTGGCGAATCGAGAATCAAGGATTCAACACGCAGAAGACCAGTGACCTGAACCTGGAACATGTCTTCAGACATGGGCAGTGGGCCGCGTATTACTATCTGTTGCAGATAGCGCACCTGATATTGCCGTTGGTAGAGAAGGGGAATCTGCTGCGGAAGTTGGCAGAAGAGTGTGGCAAGCGAACAGCGGTGATGTTGTTCGGAAGCCTGAAGAACATGGCGAAGCGGCTACTGGAGAAGCCCTTCGCTACCAGATATGGCCGGAAGATGCCTACGATCGGCAGAAGGCCGGACGAATCCAGCTAAGACTGGATAGCGGGTAGGCAAAAGCAGCGAGTGGGCAGGGGTTCCAGAGAGTCGGTCACGAGCGGAAGCGACAGGGGGACTGTAGACTCGCAGAGACCCTTCGAGGCCGTTCGTTCTTTGTCCTGTGCGAAATCTGGAACCGTGCCGTGATCTCGCACTTTTCCTTCCACTTCCCTTTTATCAGAGCTGCATCCACCCACTCGCCTGTTCGTCTCCACGGGGATCGTGGTATAATAGGTCTGATTTCGTCCCCGTTGCGTGAGAGTATGACACGATCCTCCCAATTACCTGATCATCCGCCGACGGCGGAAGAGTTCCTCCGCCGTGTGCTACGCAGTCGTCTCGTGGAGCGAGACGAGTTGCAGGCGGTCCTGCGCCTCGTCCCGCGCGACCGGCGCGACGACTCGTCGTGGCTGGCGGATCACCTCGTCCGCCAGGGAAAGTTGACACGCTATCAGGCCAACAAGATCCTCTCGGGCGTAAGCCAGGGGTTGATCCTCGGGCCGTTCCGCATCCTCGCGCCGGTGGGCAAAGGGGGCATGGCGACGGTCTTCCTGGCCCGCGACACGCGGAGCGGTCGGCTCGTGGCGCTCAAGGTGCTGCCGCCGAAGCTCGCCCGCGCCGAGGGACGCATGGTCGCGCGGTTCCGCCGCGAGATGGACCTCAGCCAGAAGGTCTCGCACACGCACATCGCCTGGACCTACGAGGCGGGCGAACACCGGGGCGTGTTCTACATCGCGATGGAATACATCCCCGGCAAGACGCTCGCGCGCCTCGTCATCGACGAGGGGCCTCTACCCCTGCCGCGGGCCGCACGCCTCTTGGCCGAGGTCGCGTCGGGGCTGGAACACGCCCACTCGCAGGGGCTGATCCACCGGGATTTGAAGCCGTCGAACATCATCATCACCCCGCGCGACCAGGCCAAGATCGTGGACCTCGGCCTCGCGCTCACCCACGGCGAGACGGGCGGCGACGCCCGCGTCGTCGGGGGCCAGGGCTACATCGTCGGCACGATGGACTACATCTCGCCCGAGCAGAGCCTCAACGCGGCCCGCGTCGATCACCGCGCCGACATCTACAGCCTCGGCTGTACGCTCTTCTTCGCCCTCAGCGGCCAGCCGCCCTACCCCGGCGGCACGTCCAAGGAGAAGATCCTACGCCACCGCGCCGGCGACTTGCCGTCCCTGGCCCAGCGAGTCGGCGGCCTGCCTGCCGACTTCGTGGCGCTGGTCGAGTCGATGCTCGCCCTCGACCCGGAGGACCGCCCCGCTTCCGCCGCCGAGGTGGAGCGGCAGCTCCTGGCCTGGTCCTCGAGCGGGGACGAGGACGAAGCCGGCGAAGAGGCGCTCGACGAGACGACGATCATGAGTCGGATCCCCGACACGTCCGAATCGACGCAACTGAGCCTCCCCGAACTAGAAGCGGAGTCGGACCATTCGATCGATTTGCACCAGTTGGAGCCGGCCCCGTGGCCGACGTGGCTGTGGCTGTTGGCGGGGCTGGCGGGGGTGGGGATGTTGGCGCTGGCGGTATGGCTGGCGATGCGGCATTGAAGCGCGAGCGACGGGTGTTCTCGAAACGAATCACCCGTCCCTGATGCTTCCGTCTCGTCACAACCGCGGTGATGCGAGAACCACGGCCCCATGACATTTCGGATCTCCTCCCGAGGGACGGTGAGGCGAATCAGGGCGGTTCGCTGGGCGGCGGTCACTGTGAGTTGGGGGTGTTTCAAGCATGAGGAGTTTCCTACAGCACGGGTTTGCGTTCAGGATCGAACGCGAGGCGAAACGAGCCGCAACGGTAGGACGAATCGGGTGTCAACCGTTCGCCCCTTCTCGGCGATGAGACGCCATCGATCCCAGCCCGCCGTACCTCCCTGCACCGAAGGCGAACGGCCCCCGAAGACTGATGGCCCGTCCGTCGGCATCTACCCAGCGAATCTGCACATGATACCGCGCGCGTTGATCCAGGCAAGCGGGTACGGCGAATCGTGTCGCCAGCTCGACCCCGGCCCGAAAGCCGACCCGCCGCCACTCCAACTGTGCCGAGGCGGCGAGTTCGGGCGAGATACCGCCCTGGACGAGGCATTTGCGCAACAGCCGCTCGGCCTTGGCCGGGTTGTTGTCGTCGTGCCCTGTCATGATGACGGGGGTGACGGTGGACCAGGCGAAGGACGACTCGACGTAGTTCTTCACGACCGAATCCGAGGCCGGGAGAAGCGAGAGCAAGGCGACGGGATCTTGGGTGCGTTCGTCGATGAGATCCTGTCCCGAGAGCGCCCGCCGCAGCCAGGCGATGGTGGCATCCTCGCCCGGCGGGGCGGTGACGAGGACTCGGCGGATGGCGGTGACTTTGTTTCCCTTACCGCGCGGCTCGATCGAGGGCAGCGGCAAGTAGGAGAAGCGCGGCAGTTCCGGCGAGCCGCGAGCGGGGGCGGACCCATCGGGCGTGTGGCCGTGGACGTAGGTGGCGATCCGCTCGCGCTCCCAGCCAGCACGCTCGGCAGCGAGGGCAACCGCGTGCCGGACCATGCCGGCGACGGTGCGGGTGTGGCGGGCCGTGTCGAAGAACCCATTCCCGCTTGCATCTGGCTTTAACAGTCTGAAAACCGCGTAGGGGCGGATGGTCGGTTCCGACACACGGCGATATCTGATCTTTCGGAAGGCGGTTAGCGGGGGAACGGGCTTGAAGCCCCCGTCCGAAAGACGATGTAGGAACGCCGTATGCTTGCTCGAGAGATCGTTCAGCGTCCCTTCGATTGGCACGCGGAGTCCATCGGACGAAGACCCCTCCAGAGGGGACCATCGTTCGCCCGAAAGCTTGGCAGCCTCGTCATCTGAAATCACGGTCGCATTAGCGACTACCATGTCGATGCCCCAGCCGAGATGAGTAATACTCCGGGCGGCGGCGGTGAGAATGTCGAGGTGCGGGCAGCCTTCAGCAGAGAGGGGAAAGACGTAGTGGACGGCTTCCCCTCTCAGATGGACGGGGCAAACGTCCTTCTCGGTGCGGTAATCGGCAATGCTCCCTTCGCGTCCCCCGGCCCACGATTTGGCGACCTTATCGGCCACATTGTCGGGCACATATAGCCGGTACTTTACCTCCGATGGGACTCCAATTACAGCAACGATCGAAGGCGTCTTCTGGCGCTCCAACCAGCGGAGGGCGGGGCCGGCGTGTTCGAGGTGTTCCCGCTCGTTCCAGTGGGCGGCGGCGGCCGCAACGAGTGCCTGGAACACTCGCAGCGGCGAGGGCGGCCATTCGGGGTCGCCACTCGCATCCCGGCCATGACTGTAGGGCTGGAGGAAGCGAACGGAGAGGCAGAAGTGGGCTGGCATGATGATCTCCTTGAAGAGTGACTCACTTCGCGGTCACTTTGGTGGCGATTCCGCTTGCCAGATCGACTTCGACTACCTTTCCCATCACGACCACAGCTTCGAAAGTGGATTCCTGCTCGTCCTTGAAATAGGCGGTCTGGGTCGAGGTGGTGACATTGACCTTCTTCCCCGCTGGCTTGACGGTAAACTTTTTTTTGGTCCCCGCTTCGACTTTGATGATCGCGCCTTTGACACTGCCCCCTTCGGATTCTCCCTTGACATCCCTCAGCGCCCGCGCCTTGTCGAATTCGACTGTCTTGCTCTCGCCGACGCCGAACGCCTCCGCTGCGACAGTGGCATACTTCAAGGCGTCTTCGTGCGTAATCGTCGCAGGCTTGCGCTCCCCAGACGGGTACACTTCAACGAACTCGCGGGGCTTGCTCGGATCGATGACGAGTAGGCAGCCTTGACGGAGGCACCCAGACGGGTTGCGTGTGAATGCCGTGAGCGCCAAGCCGAGGATGTACCGGCGCAGGGCGAGCGTCTTCGGCGTGTCTTTTCCCGCAGACAGGAGGCGGAGAGCGGCGAGACCGAGGGTTGCATCGCGTCGAATGCCGCCGTCCGCGATGATCCCACCATGAGTTTTTGTGGCGAGGGCATTCTGGAATCCACGGACCGAATACTCATCCTTCTCCGCCTTGGATTCCGGCTCTGGAAGCAGTCCATCCTTGACGTAATCGACTTGCATCTGAACCAGGTAGTTCGCGGAACGTGTCACAGACCTGACATCGTAGGCCCGGATCGTCGAGGCGACTACTCGCGGAAGTTTCACCCCAGTGTCTCGTGAGTCCCATACGCCGAACACGAGCGAAGTAGGCGCGATCTGGGCCAACAAGCCCGCATCGCCCTTCAATACTGACTTGAACGCATCCTGGAGCGTCTTCTGAAGTGACGAACACCGGACGATGGCGTCACCAGCTCGGTGGCCGGCATCGAGCAGATTCACTTCCTTCTCGCCCGCCTTCACGACGATCTGTGGTACGAGGTGTTTATACTTCTCTTCGGCGAAGAGCGGTTCGATTCGGTTCGCCTGGGAACCGACGCTATCGACGAGACAAACGTTCTTGCCGTTTGGAGCCACGTCGATGTTATATCCGCCAGGGAAGTTGTCGCCTGGGGCGAACGTAGGCGGGAACAGCACGCCATCAGTGCCTTCCACGGGCATGAGGTATTCGCGGACGACGAGGGCCGCTGGGCCATCGTCCCCCAAGTAGTGGTCGAATTGGGTCAGATCGGACATTGGTCAAACTCCTGTGGGAACAGCAGGTTATAGTGGACCCCGTTGTCTAGACCAAAAAACGCCAAGACATCCCATCTGACACGGCGGACCGTCGTTCCGCCGTCTGGCAGTCCCTCTTTGCCGCACGACCCCTCCCCCCCTGGCTGAGGGGTCGTGCGGCAAAGA
>JANXSH010001272.1 GCA_025356615.1 Planctomycetia bacterium
CCCGGCCGGACCGAGTTGAAGGTCAAGATGGTCTACTTCGGGCTGGTCTCGAAGAAGAAGTACAACGCCGACATCGTCGTACAACTCGACACGTCGGACGCGAACAAGTGGGAAGTGCTGAACATCAAGTACACGGACAACAACCCGAACGTCCTCAAGGCGAACATCAAGGGCGTTCAGGAGTTGATCCCGAAGTTCAACAAGTGACCGGATCAGTCCGCGTAGTTGGCGACGAGCGAACTGATCTGCCGGGTGGCCCGCTTCTGGCTGACGCCGAAATGCTCGGCGATGTCGGCGGCCGCGGCGCGAACGGCGCGGAACTCGACGACCTCGAGCGGGACGGACTGCTCCTCGGCCTCGGCCCGCAGGCCCGGCCCACTCAGAACGAGGACCGCGCCGTGGACGGCGACGGCGGAGTCGAGTTCGGAGTAGCCGCGGTTCGCCAGCCAGGCGTGTTGCTGCTGTACCAGTTCCTCGAATCGGATCGAGAACTGCTTATCGTCGAGTCGTCCCGAGCGGTAGCGCCGGAGTTGGCGGTTCAGCCGGCGAGCCAGTCGGGGGAGAATCAGTTCGATCAAATCTCGGCTCATAGGTGCCTCCGGGGTGGAAGCCGACGGGTGCGGGCTGTATCGAATCGGAGGGGTTGAACGCCCCTCCTCTTCACTCGTCATTCTACGCTATTCCCACCCCACGAATCAAAAGCAGTTCTCATGGCAAGATCGGACTCGGGTTCCGAATGCGCCATGAAGTCCGGCCATTCCGGGCGAGCGCATCGCCCCGAATGGTGAATGGGGTAGTATATCGACTCCACGCAATCTTTGAACAGTGACGACCGGAGCGGGTATACCGGGATGGAAGAGCAGATGGAATACCAGACCCTTCTCTTCCTCGGCGACCTCGACGAGCGTCACGGGGCGGATCTCCTCTTGCGTGCGATGCCGACTGTCCTACGGCACCACCCGCAGGCCAGACTCGTTCTCGTCGGCGACGGGCCACTTGGTGAAGCGCTCGCGGCCTATGCGCGGTATCTCCAGCTCGAGGAAGTCGTCTCGTTCCTGCCCTGGCGACCCACACCTTATTATGCGGATGTCGTCCACGCGGCGGATCTCGTGGTCGTTCCTGGTCGTCAGTCCGTCTCGTCCGATGCGATCCAGACCGCTTGGTGGGCAAACAAGCCGGTCGTCATAACTCACGAGGCGGCCTCGTCGCTCGCGGAACACGAACGCGAGGCTCTCCTCGTCTACCCGAGCGAGAGCAGCATCGCGACGGCCGTCGTGCGAATCCTCGGCGATCCATTGCTCGCGCGGAAACTTGGGGAGGCGGGACATCGGAGGTGGCTCGACGGATTCCCGAATTTACCCGCTGGACACGCAGCCCCATAATCCCGATCTTGACTCTACCACTTTGATCTCTCCCCCAAGGCAACCTTCCCATGAACCGTCTGTTGTGGCTGATCGCCTGTGTCTTGCCCCTCGCCGCCTTCCTGTCGCTGCCGTCCTCGGCGCAGCAGGCCGAGGCGCTCACGAACATCACCTGGAAGAAGACCGTCCTCGACCGCGCCTTCCACAGCGAAGGCGTCGCCGTCGGTGATGTCAACCGAGACGGCAAGATGGACATCCTCACCGGGGAGGCGTGGTACGAAGCGCCGGACTGGAAGCGGCACGAGATCCGCAAGCCGGGCAACTACGGCACCGGACAGCACAGCTACAGCCAGAGCTTCGCCTGCTGGACCGAGGATCTCAACGGCGACGGCTACCCGGACCTCATCGTCATAGGCTTCCCCGGCGAGCCGTGCCACTGGTTCGAGAATCCGGGCAAGGGCGGCACCGGCCACTGGAAGAAGCACGAGATCTGGCACAGCGCCTGCAACGAGACGCCGCTCTACGCCGACCTGCTCGGCACCGGCAAGCGCGTCCTCGTCATGGGCTGGCAGCCCAAGGGGCAGAGCAACATGGGCCAGATGGCCTACTTCACGCCCGACCCGAAGGATCCGACGAAGCCCTGGATCATGCACCCCATCAGCGAGGAGAGCACCAAGGGCAAGGAGATCCCCGGCACGCAGAAGTTCTCGCACGGCCTCGGGGTCGGCGATGTCAACGGGGACAAGCGCATGGACGTGATCTGCACCGGCGGGTGGTGGGAGCAGCCCTCGAAGGACGACGGCAAGACGCCCTGGAAGTTCCACCCCGCGCAACTCGGCGACGCCTGCGCTGATATGTACGCCCTCGACCTCAACGGCGACGGCAAGGCCGACATCCTCTCCTCCTCGGCCCACCGATTCGGCATCTGGGCGTACCACCAGCGACCCGCTGACGAGGGCAAGTCGCCTGGGTTCGTCAAGCAAGAGCTGTTCCGCGAACTCGTCAGCGAAACGCACGCGATGGTGCTGGTCGATGTCAACGGCGACGGGCTGAACGACTTCGTTACCGGGAAGCGCTTCTGGTCCCACGGCCGCTCGGAGCAGGGGGCCGACTGGCCCGCCATGCTGTACTGGTTCGAGGCGAGCAAGAAGAAGGACGGCCAGATCACCTTCACTCCGCGCGTCATCGACACCGACTCCGGCGTCGGGACGCAGTTCGCCGTGCAGGATGTCAACGGCGACGGCATCCCGGATGTCGTCGTGAGCAACAAGCGCGGGACGTTCTTGTTCGAGCAGATCCGGCCGAAGAAGAAATGACGGGGCTACGAGAAAGTTTTAGCTAGGACGCAACGCGGATCGCTCGATACAATGGAGGACGGAAGCACTCAGGATCCGGAGTCTTCGTCGTTGGATCCTTATGATAGTCCGCACCCGCGAGAGGATCTAGAGCAAGGACCAGACAGACGTGCGTTGACGGTGTGACTATGGAAGTAGGCGAAGCCCAGCGATTGCAATCGCTAAGCTCTGGGGCAGCGCCTCTCATTTGCCTACTTCCGTAGTCACACCCTGCGTTGACCCCGCGAACGGGAGTTTCCCATGCGATTCTGCCTCACGATGATCGGCTTCGCTCTCACGACCGCGACTGCTTGGGCCGACAAGGTGGACTACCTGAAGCAGGTCAAGCCGCTCCTCGAGGCCCGTTGCGGTGCCTGTCACGGCGCGCTGGCGCAGAAGGCGAAGTTGCGCCTCGACACAGCAGCGTTCATCAAGAAGGGCGGCCGGAGCGGTCCGGCCGTCGTCGCCGGCAAGAGTGGTGCGTCGCCGCTGATCGAGGCCGTCCTCGGCCGGGATCGCGACCGCATGCCGCCGGAAAACGAAGGGGCCGCCCTCTCCAAGGAGCAGGTCGCCTTGCTGCGGGACTGGATCGACCAAGGTGCCATCGCTCCGAAGGCCGAGCCGATTCCCGAAGACCCTCGCAAGCACTGGGCCTTCCAGAGACCATCGCGGCCGGCCGTCCCCGCCGCGAACGGCGAATGGGGCCGCAACCCGATCGACGGCTTCATCAGCGCAGAACACGTCCGGCGCGGCCTGCACCCTCAGCCCGTCGCGGATCGAGGGACGATCCTCCGCCGTGTGACGATCGACCTGACCGGCCTGCCCCCGACGCGCGAGCAGTTGCACGCCTTCCTCGCCGACCCGTCCCCCGATGCCTACGAGAAGGTCGTGAGCCGCCTGCTCGCCTCGCCGCAGTACGGCGAGCGCTGGGCCAGGCACTGGATGGACGTGTGGCGCTACTCCGACTGGTACGGCCGGCGGCAGGAGAAGGACTGGCGCAACAGCACCCCGACCATGTGGCGCTGGCGTGACTGGATCGTCCACTCGCTCAACGACGACAAGGGCTACGCGCGCATGGTCCAGGAGATGCTCGCCGCCGACGAGATCGCCCCGGAGGACGACGACGCCCAGGCGGCCACGGGCTTCCTCGCTCGGAACTACTACAGCCTGAACCCCGACACCTGGATGAAGGACCAGGTCGAACATACCGCCAAGGCGTTCCTCGGCCTGACGCTCAACTGCTGCCACTGTCACGACCACAAGTTCGACCCCATCTCGCAAGAAGAATACTTCCGCTTCCGCGCCTTCTTCGAGCCGCTGGGCCTGCGCCAGGACCGCGTCCCCGGCGAGCCGGACCCCGGACCCTTCGAGAAGTACGTATACCCCGGCCTCGGGAAGGTGATCGCGAGCGGCCTGGTCCGGGTGCAGGACGAGCGGTTCGACGCCCCGACGCGGATGTATCGCCTGGGCAACGAGCGAGACTTCCTGCCGGGAAGGCGCCCGATCACCCCCGGCGCGCCGGCCATCGTCGGCGGCGGCGGGCTGAGCATCTCCCCCGTGGCACTCCCGCCGAAGGCGGTCTACCCAGGGCTGAAGGCGTTCGTCCGGCGAGAAGAAATTGCCGCAGCCGAGGCGGAGCTGGTGATCGCCCGAACGTTGAAGCCCGCCGATACCCTCCGGGTGTCGATCGCCGCAGCGAGGTCGAAAGCGGTGCATGCCGTCATCGCCGCCGACCGCGCGAAGTACGAGGGGGTGGGCGACCCGGCGGCGCTGGCGAAGGCGGCCGCGAAGGCGCAGGCCTTTCACGCCTTGGGTCGAGCAAGGCTGCAACTGCACTCAGCGGAGCAAACCCTGGCGGCCGCGAAGACGAAGCCGGGGGCGGAGAGGGCTGTCACCGCCGCGAAGGCGCAACTGGCCTCGGCACAGAAGACGCACGAGAATCCCCCCGCAAATTATGTCCCCCTCACTCCGGTCCATGCGGCAAAGAGTACCGGTCGGCGCAAGGCGCTCGCCGAGTGGATCGCCTCGAGGGACAACGCGCTGACCGCGCGCGTCGCGGTCAATCACCTGTGGATGCGACACTTCGGCCGGCCCCTGGTCGATTCGGTATTCGACTTCGGCCGCAACGGCAGAGCGCCCAGCCACCCCGGATTGCTCGACTGGCTCGCGGTCGAGTTGATGGAATCGAACTGGAGCATGAAACACCTGCACCGCCTGATCGTGACGAGCCGGGTCTATCGTTCCCGATCGGGCGCGGCCCTCGACGACCCCACCCTGGTCAGGGACGCCGACAATCGCTGGCTGTGGCGCTACCCGTCGCGCCGCCTCGAAGCCGAGGTCGTCCGGGACGCGATGCTGGCCACGGCGGGGAACCTCGACCTCACACTCGGCGGCAAGGAACTGGACACGACGGAGGAGTCGGTCTCGCTCCGGCGCGGCCTCTATTTCGCCTGCCATCCCGAGGGGGGCGGGTCGCTGAAGGTGTTCGCGTTCTTCGACACCCCCGACCCCTGTGATTGCTACCGCCGGGCGGAGAGCCTGGTGCCGCAGCAGGCGCTGGCGCTGACGAACAGTGATTTTGCGGTCGAGCGGAGCCGCTCGCTGGCACGGCTCCTGTTGGCTGAGATGCGAGGGGACGATCCCGATGGCACCTTGACCGCCGCCTTCGAGCGGGTGCTGACCCGGCGACCGTCCGCAGGCGAGTTGCGGGCTTGCCGCGAGTTCCTGAAGACGCAAACCGCGCTGGTCGGGAAGACCACGTCGCCCGCAATCGCCCGACGACGGGCGTGGGAGAGCCTGGCCCGCGTCCTGTTCAACCACCACGAGTTCATCACGCTTCGCTGATCCGAGGAGAGTACCCGCCATGAATTCTCCGTCCTCCCGCCGCGTCTTCCTCTCCGACTTCGGCATGGGCTTCACCGGACTCGCCCTCGGCGCGATGCTGAACCGAGACGGCGTGTGCCGCGCCGCCGCGCCGCCGGCCCCGTCCCCGAAGGCCAAGTCCGTCATCTGGATCTTCCTCTCGGGCGGCTACAGCCACCTCGAGACGTTCGACTACAAGCCCGCATTGAACAAGTACGCCGGCAAGACGTTCAGCCAGACGCCGTATCCGGACCCGCTGCGGTCCCCCCTGCACGACAAGCGATCTCGCTCCGTCGTCAACGACTCGATCAACGTCCGCGACAAGTACGCCACGATCTACCCGCTCCAGGTCGGCTTCAAGAAACACGGCAAGAGCGGCATCGAGGTGGCCGACTGGCTGCCGCACATCGCCAGTTGCGTCGATGACATCGCCTTCGTCCGCAACGTCTGGACGACGGACAACGACCACGCGGCCGAGAATCAGATCCACACCGGCCGGCACAAGCTCGACGACAAGCAGCCGTCGATCGGCAGTTGGACCAGCTACGGCCTCGGCAGCCTCAACGAGAACCTACCGCAATTCGTCGTCGTCGGCGGCCCGACGCGGGCCGACACGCGCGAATCGACCCAGGCCAACTACCTCGGGCCGCGCTACGACGGCATCCCTCTGAATCTCGACGGCGAGGCCCTACCGTTCGCCGGCCGCCCCAAACACCTCCTTTCCGAGGAGCAGAAGAACGAGTACGAGTTGATCGGCAAGCTGAACGGCCTGTCCGGCGTCGAGTACCCCGCCGATGTCGCCCTCCGCGCCCGCATCCGCGCCTACGAGTTGGCCTACCGCATGCAGATGGCCGTGCCGAAAGCGCTCGACCTGGCGAGCGAGACGCCGGAAACCCGGAAACTCTACGGCATGGACGACCCGACGACGAAGGTGGCTGCCCGCCGCTGCCTCGCCGCCCGCCGCCTCGTCGAACGCGGTGTCCGCTACGTTCAGCTCTATCCGACCTCCTACGGGAATTGGGATTCCCACGCGAAACTGAAGGAGAATCACGGCAAGTTGTGCCCGCAGATCGACCAGCCGACCGCCGCGCTGCTCAAGGATCTGAAGCGTCGCGGCCTCTTCGAAGATGTCACCGTCGTCTTCTGCACCGAGTTCGGCCGGACGCCCGGCATGGAGTCGCGCGGCGGGAGCAAGGAAGGGCGCGACCATCACCCGCACGGCTTCTCCGTCTTCTTCGCGGGGGCCGGCATCAAAGGCGGCACGGTCCACGGCGCGACAGACGAGTTGGGGTTCCACGCCGTCGAACCCGCCCACTACGTCACCGACCTGCACGCGACCGTTCTCCACCTCCTCGGCCTCGACCCGCGCAAGCTGGAAGTACCGGGGCGCAAGCGGTTGGAGATCGATTACGGGCAGCCGATCAAGGCCATCCTCGCCTGAGACAGCCCTGGAAGGCCGTCGAAGTCGTTGGAAACCTTTACTTCACCCCCACGCAGATCAAATGCGACTTCCCCCGGATGTAGAGCCGACCGTTGGCCACCGCCGGCGTCGAAAAGACCGGCTCGCCGACCTCGTTCCGGGCCAGGACGCGCAGCGCCTTGGGCTCGGGGGCGAAGACGTGGCAGACGCCCTTCTCGTCGATGGTGTAGACCTTGTCGTCGATGAGGACGGGGCTAGCGTAAACGTCGCCGCTCAGACGGGACTTCCACACGACCTTCCCCGACTTCGCCTCGAAGCACAGGGCCAGGCCCTTATCGTTGACCCCGTAGAGATGCCCGTCTTTCGCGAGGAGGGTCGGGACGTAGGGCGTTCCGCTGTCCTTGCTCCAGACCAGAGTCGCCTTCCCGGCGATCGTGTCCGGCTTCACCGCGATCATGGCCCGATCTCCGGAGCCGTCCCCGGCGCAAGCGAAGATCATGCCGTCTGCGGCGATCGGCGAAGCGACGGTGCGCAGCGGCTTCGCGTGGAAGGACCATTCGTAACCCCAGCTCCTAATCCCGTCCAGCGAATAGGCGGAGATCCCCGCCGTGCTGGCGACGATGAGGCGCTGGTCCTTTCCTTCGCCGAGCAAGAAGGGCGTCGAATAGCAGGAGCGAAACGCCGGGCGGTCCACCTGCCAGGCGAGTTTGCCGGTCTTGGCGTCGAACGCCTGTAGAACGGCCGACTTGTCGTGATCGAGGTTGATGATGACCTTGCCCCCGACGACGATCGGCGAGAAGCCCGGCCCATGCTGGCTCGTAAAGCTCCCGAGGTCTTTCGTCCAGAGTTCCCCCCCGTCGAAGTCGTAGGCGTGAAGGCTGACCCTCTTCCCATCCCAGAAAGAGCAGATGAGCCTCTCGCCGTCCGAGCAAGGCGTCGAGGAGGCGAGGCTGCTCCTGCGGTCCGCCATTTTACCCTTGCCGCCGCTGACGCTCTTTTCCCAGAGCTTCTTGCCGCTGAGGGCGTCGTAGCAGAGGACGAGACGTGCCTCATCCGTCGCGGAGAGGAGGTAGACGCGCTTGCCCACGACGATCGGCGAGGAGTGCCCCGCGCCGGGGATCTCGGCGCGAAAGAGGATGTCTTTCTTCGCCCACTTCACGGGGATGGTTTTGTCCGTCGAGACGCCGGTCCCGTTGGGGCCGCGAAACCGCGCCCAGTCCTCGGCGAGGGCGGGGGCGACGAAGAGCAAGGCGAGGAGGCAGATGCGCATGGGGTCTCTCCTGGGAATGAAGCCGGCGGTGAGAGACATCATACCGCGCGGGGGCCATCATTCCAGGGACAACAGCGCGTCGTGTTCGCTGAGGTCGTCGAGCAGCAGGTCGGGCGCGCAGGCCAGCATCTCGGCCCGGTCGTGCCACCCGGTGAGGACGCCGACGGCCCGCGCCCCGATGGCGCGGGCGCAGCGCACGTCGTGCGGCGTGTCGCCGATCACGCGGACGTTCGACGGATCGACGGACCGCTTCAGGTGGCGTTCGACGGCGGCGAGGGCGTCTCGGGCGACATCGTCGCGGTCCGCGTGGCGGTCGCCGTAGCCCCCGAAGCTGAAGCGTTCCCACAACCCGAAGTGCCCCAGTTTGATGCGAGCGCCGTGGTGTACGTTGCCCGTGACGAGGCCGACGGCGACGCCCGGCATCGCCGCGAGTCGGTCGAGCAACCGGGGCACGCCCGGCAATACGCGCCCCGGCCGTGTCGCCAGTGTTGTCGGCAGTCGTCGGAGGTAGGCGTCGAGCAACCGGGCGCGGTGATGCTCCGTGTCGTCCAACCCGCACAGGCCGAGGAGGTCGGCGCTGATCGCGCGATCGGTCCGCCCGCTGAGGGTCAGTCGCTCGAGCGTGTGGTCGATGCCGAACGCCTCCGCGAGCGCGTCGATGAGGGCAGCCTTGCCCGCACCGCCCGCCGAAACGAGCGTCCCGTCGATATCGAAGAGGTAGACGATCAAGGGGGATCCTTCTCATGTCTCGTGTAGCCGCGACGCGAAGCGGAGCGTGGATCG
>JANXSH010001274.1 GCA_025356615.1 Planctomycetia bacterium
GAGTTGCGGCGACAGGATTCGAACCTGTGACTTCCAGGTTATGAACCTGGCGAGCTACCTCTGCTCCACACCGCCTCCTATGAAAGAGAGCAGGTGTTTGGGCACCCACCATGCTCTCTTCAACCTCAAGTATACGCGCGCAATTCGGCGGAATCCAGGGCCGGTGCGCGTTTCGACCAATCGGGCGCGGCTCGCCCCGTTCGATCGGGGCGAATCGCATTCCACGATCGATTTCCCGAGATGACCTCACCCGAGCGGCGTCTCACTTGGTATGGACGCACGGCTATTGGCACGGCTGATCGATGAACGGGCCGCGGCGCTGGTGTTGTACGCCCGTCAATGGTGTACTACCCCTGACGACGTGGTCCAGGAGGCGTTCGTCAAGTTCGCCTCCCTGGCCTCGCCGCCGGAGCATCCCGCCGCCTGGCTGTATCGGGTCGTGCGCAACGCCGCCCTGACTGCGGCTCGCGGGGAAGCACGGCGGCGGCGGCACGAGTCAGCTGCGGCGCGTCCCGAGGCGTGGTTCGCGCCGACCGATGGTAGGCTCGACGGGGTCGCTGCTTCTGCGGCACTCGCGGCACTCGCGGGGGAGGTGCGAGAGCCTGTCGTGGCCCACCTCTGGGGCGGGCTGACGTTCGTGCAGATCGGCGAACTGATGGGCACCTCGGCCGGCACGGCCCATCGGCGGTATCTCGAGGGGCTGGCCGAACTCCGCCGGAGGCTTCGCGTCGAATGCCCGAATTCATCGACTCTGAACTAGCCGCCTTCGAGGACGAACTGCGCCGACTCGCGCCGATCGCGGGGCGCGTCGATCGCGATGCCCTCCTGTTCGAGGGGGGGCGAGCCGCCGCGAAGGCGGGACGGTGGCGCGTCGCAACGTCGGGCCTCGCCGCGCTGTCGCTGGCGCTGTCGCTGGCGCTGGGCCTCCTGTTGGCGGTGCGGCCCGCGCCGGCGGTCGTCGAGCGCATCGTATACGTCTCGGTCGAGCCGGTGGAGGAGGTGCCCGAGCCTTCGCCCGTCGCGCCGCCCCGCCCCGCGATCTCGCGCCAGGCGTTGATCGAGCAAGTGTTCCTGCGCGGGCTGGACGGGCTGCCTGATGCGGGGGTGGAAGAAGCGCCGTGGCTGCCACCCGGTCCGGATGCGTTCCAATGACTATCCATCATCGAACGAGAGACTCATGATTCGACTACTGCCTTGCGTCGCGCTCCTCCTGGTCCTCGCGGCCCACGCCGACGGCCCTCCCAAGAAAGACCCGCCTGGGCCAACCGTGATACGGCTGGCCCGTCAGGCGAACGCCCCGGCGCGGGCATTGGCCTATCACCTGATGCCCGCCTCGAACGAAGAGGTGGACGACAATGCCGCGCAGCTGTGGCTTCGCGCCGGGATCAACGCCCGCTCGGCGCGCCGCAAGTGGACCGAGAAGGAGTTGAATTGGGCGGGGCCGAGTGTAACTCCCCTCGACAAACTTCCCGCGAAAGAAGTCCGGGCGTTCCTCGAGAAGTACCTGGACGGCCTCGACCTCGCCGATCGGGCCGCCCTGCGGACCCGCTGCCGGTGGGACTACAAGCCGCTGACGATCCAGACGATTGCCATGACGCTGGCGATGGAGGAGCTCATGGCGATGCGCGAGGCGATCCTTGTCGTCAACCTGCGATTCCGCCTCGAACTCTCGGAAAAGAGGTTCGACGACGCACGCCGCAGTGCGCAGACCGGGCTGGCCCTCGCACGCCACCTCGGCGATAGCGACCTGATGGTCCTCGATCTCTACGGCATGGTACTCGCCTCGATGATGATGGCCCGACTCGAGGAGTGGGTGCAGATCCCGGACTCGCCCAACCTCTACTGGGCGCTGACCGAGTTGCCGCGCCCGCTGGTCGGCATCCGCAGGTCGATCCGCAACGAATTGGGGATGATCGAGCGATCCCTACCTTCACTTCGCGATCTACGCGCCAAGAAACTGACCGAAGCCCAGGCTCGGGATACCTATGATCGGATGTTCGACGCCTGGACCCAGGGGAGCTACGAGACCGAGCCGACCTTGATGAAGGGCATGGCTCGCACGGCGGTCGTTGCCAAGTATTACCCGAACGCACGCAAGACCCTTATCGCGGGAGGGCGGTTGGAAAAGGAGGTGGACGCGATGCCGAAGCTCCAGGTCATCGCCCTATCTTTCCTCGAGGAGTACGACCGGGTGCGCGACGAAATCACCAAGTGGCTCGCGGCGCCTGCCCACCAGGGAGTTCCCGAAATCGAGAAGATCGTCGCGCGCGAGCTGGCGAATGCGAAGGAGAATACCAACGGCTTCCTGCACCTGATGGTGCCTTCGCTCGACAAGATCGTCAATGCCCAGACGCGCCTCGACCGCAGGGTCGCGAGCCTCCGCGCCGCCGAGGCGCTGCGCCAGCACGTCGCGGACCACGGCAAGCCGCCCGCGACGTGGGCGGAACTGAAGGGCGTCCCCGCGCCGATCGACCCGTATACGGGGAAGGGATTCGACGCCTTCTACAAGGTCGTCGATGGCAAGGGCATCCTGGAGGTGCCCTCGATGGCTGGCTGGCCCGCGACCCAGAGGCAGCGCTACGAGGTCGCGCCGAGGGTGCAGTAAGGCGAGCGGCATTTATAACTGAAGTCTTGCAAAGCGTTTGTACAGGTGCCTCGGACAGGGTGACGGTTGTCCACTCTCAGGTAGAGTCGTTCCGACCTCTACCTGAGAGTGGAAGCCATGCCTGCCATCGTCGAGTTCCCGGAAGTTGTTCGAGAAGCCGTAAAGGTCTTTGGTCCTCTGTTCCCCACCGAGCCGCAGCGTCGCCATTTCGCCTAGTAACTCACTGGTCTGTTCGTCGCAGAACGCAAGAACGTCACGGCCCTCAACCGTGAGTTCGCCGAA
>JANXSH010001300.1 GCA_025356615.1 Planctomycetia bacterium
TCGTGGTCCTCGTGCTGTACATCTTCGGCGGCGAGGGCGTCAAACTGTTTGCCTTCGTCATGATCGTGGGCGTCATGGTCGGCACCTACAGTTCGATCTACATCGCCAGCCCGCTGCTGCTGATCTTCGGCGAGGGCAAGACGGCCCCCGGTCAACTCGACCGGGCTTCGACGCCGTCCTCGACGGCCATCACCAAGGCGTGAGGCTCGTCGTCCTGAGTCGTCGTTCCACGAAGCCCGGCGGTTGCAACCGCCGGGCTTCGCCCATTCCTACACCCGCTTTCGTTCCCCAATCTCCTGCGTTGTATAAGGCAGGATCGCTCGAGTGGAGTCGTTACATCTCCGTGACGTAGTTTGTCGCCTCGCCCTGGTACAATGCCACCACCCAGCCCCTACACTTCGTGGGGCGGATCCTCTCGAGGAGTCTCCGGTATGCGAACGCTAACGATCACCTTCATCCTGGCCTCGTTCCTTACGGGCGTCGCCCTATCGCAGGGGGACGAGGAGAAGGGCAAGACGAAGATCGAAGTCAAGGCGATGATGCAGAAGACCAGCAAGGGGAATGACTCGCCGCTGGGCAAGATCAGCCTCCAACTGAAGGCCGACACGCCGGACTGGGCCGAGTTGACGAAGCAAACGAAGGAGCTGAACGCGATGGCGGAGTGCCTCGGGGAGTGCAAGGATGTTTCCGCCAAAAGAGTGAAGGTGTATCAAAAGGGGATCAGCGACCTGGGGTCGGCGGTGTCGAAGAAGGACAAGGCTGGCGCGGTCGAGGCCCGCAAAGTGTTCCTCCAGAGTTGCAGCGGCTGCCATTACGGCGGCGCGCCCGGAAGCACGGGCGGCGGTCGCAAGTGAGGGCGGGGTGTAGTCTTCCAGCGGGCCACTCCACACGCAAGGGCTGCTCAACCGTCGCTCACTTCGGGCGGCGTTGGGCGAGTGCCTGGAGGGCAATAGGCTCGGCGGGAGCCTCGCCCTCCCAGTCTCTCCATGACTCGACCCACGCCACCCATTTTCCGATTGGCACCGCTCTTGCTTGTCTTCGTTCGGGATCACCGATCCACCCGAACCGAGAAGGAGGAGCAATCATGGCATCGCTGACGAACCCCGCTGACCTGTGGGGAATGCTGAAGGAGGCGGGTAACTCGTTCATCGAGGACATGGCCCCGCGTCTGGGTGCGGCCCTCGCCTATTACACCATCATCTCGCTGGCCCCGCTGCTGGTCATCGTGTTGGCGGTGGCCGGCCTCCTCTTCGGGGAGAAGGCGGCGGAGGGCCGAGTGAAGGACGAGATCGGTGGCCTCGTCGGCGAGGAGGGGGGCAAGGCGATCGAGCAGATGGTCGCCAACGCGGACAAGCCGAAGACGGGAACCTTCGCGACGGTGGCGGGCGTCGTCATGCTCCTCTTCGGTGCCAGCGCGCTGTTCGGCCAACTGCAAGACGCGCTCAACACGATCTGGGGCGTCCAACCGAAGCCGGGCCGGGGGGTGATGGGCATCCTCCGTGATCGCTTCCTCTCCTTCACGATGGTGTTGGGGACCTCCTTCTTGTTGCTCATGTCGCTCGTGGTCAGCACCGCGCTGGCGGCCCTCGGGGGAGTCTTCAGCGATTGGGGCTGGGGGGTCATCGGCCCGATCCTCAACGGGGTCATCTCCCTGGTCGTCGTCACGGTCCTGTTCGCGATGATCTATCGGTTCGTGCCGGACGCCAAGATCGTCTGGAGGGACGTGTGGTTCGGGGCCGGCATCACGGCCGTCCTGTTCACGCTCGGCAAGTTCCTGATCGGCCTCTACCTCGGCAAGGCCGGCATGGCCTCGGCTTACGGGGCGGCCGGGTCGCTGGCGGTCCTTCTGATCTGGCTGTATTATTCGGCGCAAATCTTCCTCTTCGGGGCGGAACTGACCAAGACCTACTCCAACAAGTTCGGCTCGCGGATCGTCCCCAAGGACTACGCCATGCCTATCACGGCGGAGGCGCGGGCCGAACAGGGGATGCCCACGGCCGCGCAGACCGCCTCCTACTAAGCGGCGTTCGTTACAACCTCGTGACGTGGCCTACGGCCCCGCTATGGTAGAATGCCACCAACGAGCCTTACATCGTGGGGCGGCCCCTCCCGAGGAGTCTCCGGCATGCGAACGCTAGCGCCAGCC
>JANXSH010001325.1 GCA_025356615.1 Planctomycetia bacterium
CCATCGCGGAGAGTTCGTCCTGGGCCGGCTCGGCGGCCGGGCCGTCCTCCTCGGTGCGGGTCGGCTGCACTACTACGAAGGCCATCCCTGGGAAGTGGTGACGCGCCCGATCGAGTTCGCCGCCGAGATGGGCGTCCGGGACGCGATCCTGACGAACGCCGCAGGCGGGATCCGTCCCGACCTGGTGCCGGGCCGGATGATGCCGATTCGCGACCACCTGGAATGGAACCACCCGCACCCTTGGCGGAAGGCACCCGAGCCGAGTCCGTATGACGCGGATCTCCTCGCCGAGATCCTCGCGGCGGGGTCGGCCCTCGGGATGAGCCTGACGCCGGGCGTCTACGCGGCCGTCACAGGGCCGATCTACGAGACGCCAGCGGAGATCCGCGCGCTGCGAGGGGCCGGGGCGGACGCCGTCGGCATGTCCACGAGCCGCGAGGCGTTGGCCGGGCGAGCAGCGGGGCTGCGGTGCGCCGCCATCTCGTTCATCACCAACCGCGCTGCGGGCCTCGGTGAGGGGGGCCTGAGCCACGCGGACGTGTTGGCCGTGGCGAAGGACGCGGGGAAGGGTGTGGGAGACCTCCTCGAGGGCGTCGTGCGGCTTATGGCGTGATCGTCGCAGGGGAAACAGGCCCGGAAACCGAGGCTGTCGTAGCGGTCCGCCGGCTCGCTCCAGTAGCGACACGCTGCACGCGGGGCGTCGATGTCAACCCGCTTTCGCGGTCGTCTGGGCCGCCGGTTTCATGAGGTAATCGAGAACCTGGTGTTGCATGCGTTCGACCTCGGCTCGGTAGCCGCCTGACACGAGGGCCAACTCGTCAGGGCGACTGCTGACCCGCAAGCGTGTGAGCAGGCCGATGAAGTGCGAAATCCGCTCCTGGGTGACGAGCAATTCTTGGTCGTTCTGAATCATGATCTGGTCTCCACGATACCCCGTCGGTGTCCATCCCGCTTGATTCGCCAATAGGACAGGAATTGCTCGAGCGGCTCGCCGAAATCGTTGAACTTAGGCAGCGGCATCCGACTCGCCCTCCATGTGACCTAATGTGATTTTATCAGGGGGCGATAGGGATTGCCAAAGAAACATCGTCGGGCCTGGACGAGACTTGCAATTGGGGCGACAGCCCCGTCGGTGTCCCCGCCATACATGACGAGTACGCCTACAGAGGGTCAATTCGTCCAGGCGAAACAGACCCGGAACCCGTAGACGTAGGCGCGGCCCGCAGGAGCGTTCCTGTTGCGACAGGCGGCGCGGCAGCTCACTCGCTCGCCGCCCCAGGAGCAGCCTCGCAGCACACGAAATGACCCGTATTGCGGACCTTTGGGATCTTTATTATCCGCTTTCTGATAGTAGCCCGCGTCGTACCAGTCCTGGCACCACTCCCACACGTTGCCGTGCATATCGTATAGCCCCCAGCCGTTCGGCTCCTTCTGCCCGACGGGATGGGTCTGCTTATCACTATTGCCCTTGTACCATCCGACCCGCGCCAACGCCTTCTCGTCGTTGCCGCTGTAGTAGTCGGTCGTGATACCGGTTCCCGCACGGCAGGCGTGTTCCCATTCGGCCTCTGTGGGCAGGCGGACGGGCTTGTCGATGCGTTTGCGCAGCTCGGCGAGGAACGCCTCGCAGTCGTGCCAGCTGACTCGCTCGACGGGGCGGTCGTCGCCCTGGAAGTGGCTCGGTCGGCTGTCGTTGCCCATGACCCAGCGCCACTGCGCCTGCGTGACGGGGACGATGCCCATGTAGTAGCCCTTGCTGAGGGTCACTTCGCGGATGGGCTTTTCGTCCTCGTTAACGGTGCCGCCCATCTGGAACGAGCCGGGCGGGATCCGGGCGAATTTCATCTCGATCTCGGGCACCATCAGCACATCGCCCGGATTCGGCGTCCAAGAATGTGACGTGGGCGGTACTACCTTCTGCGTCGGCTCGGTCACGACCTTCGGTAACGGCACCATGACCGGCGGAGGGACTTCTTTCGACTTAGGAGGAACCAACTTCGCATCGAGCACCACCTCGGACAGCGTTCCCACCATCGGCGCAAGTGGCGAGAAACAGACCCGGAAGCCGATGGTGCCGTGCCGGCGGGCCGGCACGCACCTGTGGCGATCAGCGGTGCGACAGTCC
>JANXSH010001346.1 GCA_025356615.1 Planctomycetia bacterium
TGAATCCATCCGTCGCCAACGCTTCCGGCTCGTTCGGAGCCACCCCCCAATGCCCTCCTGGATGGACGACGACCTCGACCGACGGCGCGCAGCGGGCCTCTACCGCCACCGTCGTCGGCTCCGGTCCGGGCAAGGGGCCACGGTCCACCATCGACACGCGAACCTCGTCAACTTCGCTTCCAACGACTACCTCGCCTACGCGCATGATCCGCGACTTGCGCGCGCCGCCGCCCGTGCCGCCCATCACTACGGCTGCGGGGCCGGCGCGTCGCCCCTCGTCACCGGCCTCTTGCCGCCGCTACAACGCCTCGAGCGCGACCTCGCACGCTGGGAAGGCGCGGAGGCAGCCCTCGTCTTCCCCAGCGGCTTCCAGTGCAACGTCGCCGTCGTCTCGACGCTGGCGGGCGCGGGCGACGCCCTGTTCAGCGATGCGGCCAACCACGCCAGCCTCATCGACGGCTGTCGCCTGAGCCGGGCGGCGGTTCACGTCTACCGTCACAACGACCTGTCCCATCTCGACGAGTTGCTGCGCGCGGGCGGGGAGGCTCGTCGGCGATTCATCGTCAGCGATAGCGTCTTCAGCATGGACGGCGACTTCGCGGACCTCGCGGGGTTGCTCCGTCTTGCACGCGAGCACGATGCGATGCTGATACTCGACGAGGCCCACGCGACCGGCGTCCTCGGCGCACACGGCAGGGGGCTGACCGACTCGCTCGCAGAAAAAGACGATCGCCTGGTCAAACTCGGCACCCTCTCCAAGGCGCTCGGCTCGCAGGGCGGCTTCGTCGCCGGCTCGGGCAAGCTGATCGACTGGCTCGTGAACCACGCTCGGCCCTACATCTTCTCGACCGCCCTCGCCCCGCCCGCCGCCGCCGCCGCCCGCGCGATCGCCCTCGTTTCCCTGGAGCCGGAGCGCCGCCGACACGTCCTCGCCCTGGCGGACAGCTTGCGCCAAAGGCTGCGCGCCCTCGGCCTGAGCGTCGGGCCGTCGGCCTGCCAGATCGTGCCGGTCCTCGTCGGCGAGGCCCAAGCCGCCGTCGATCTCTCGCGGCGACTCGAAGGGCGTGGCCTCCTCGTCCCGGCTATCCGCCCGCCATCGGTCCCCGACGGAACGTCGCGCCTGCGGATCAGCCTGTCGGCGGGGCACACGGAGGCGGACATCGAGCGCCTCGTCGGGGCACTATCGGAGCGACGACTTTGAAGCGGTGTCGGTGTGTTGCCCCTGGCCGGAATTGGTAGAATGGAAGCGATCCCAGGAAATGAACGAGGTGAACGATGTCGAGGCTACCCTCCCCCCCAACCGCGAGGCGGCTCGAGTACCCGACGACGGATGGCAAGCCGATGGCCGAGACCGACCTGCACCGCGACCTGATGGTCGCCCTGATCGAGACGCTCGAGGCGTTCTACCTCGACGAGTCTTCGGTCTACGTCTCGGGGAACCTGCTGCTCTATTACGAAAAGGGCAACCGCCGGAAGCGTCTCGCGCCGGATGTCTTCCTGGTGCGAGGGGTCGCCAAGCATCGGCGCGAGAACTACCTGTTGTGGGAGGAGGGCCATTCGCCGAGGTTCGTCATCGAGTTGACCTCGTCCAGCACACGGAGGGAGGACACGAACAAGAAGAAGGCACTCTATCGTGATGTCTTGAAGGTGCGTGAATATTTCTTGTTCGACCCGAACGAGGACTACCTGACGCCTCCGATGCAGGGTTGGCGGCTGGTCAAGGGCGTCTACCAGTCGATCCGCCCGGTGGACGGTCGGCTGCCGAGCCGGGCGACGGGGCTGCACCTGGAGCGGGACGGGAATGAACTGCGCCTGTGGAACCCCGCGACTCGGGAATGGCTGCTCGTTCCCGTGCAGGAAGAGCATCGGTTGCGGCTCCTCGCCGAGGAGCAGGCCGAACAGGCGGACGAGCGTGCCGCCGAGGCCAAGGAGCGGGCCAACCGCGCCGAGGCGGAGCTGCGCCGACTGCGCCAGCAATTCGGGGTGCGTGACGAGTCGATCTAATGTTGGAGCCGATCCATGCTCGAAATCCCCTTCCTGCGTCACCTCGCCGCCGCCGATCGCGTCCTCATCGCCGGTGCGGGCGGCGGCTACGACGTGTTCTGCGGCCTGCCGCTCTACTTCGCCCTGCGCGATGCGGGCAAGCAGGTCTGGCTCGCCAACCTGTCGTTCACGATCCTGGAGAGTTGCACGGGTCGGCGGCGGACGCCGGCGCTCCTCGAAATCGACGCCGACTCACAGCGCAAGGGATTCATCGATTACTTCCCCGAGGGCTACCTCGCGCAGTGGTTCCGCGAGCGCGGCGAAGAGGTATCGATCTTCTGCCTCCACCGAACCGGAGTCGTCCCGCTGCGCGAGGCGTATGAACACCTCCTCGCCGAATTGAACTTCGATACGCTGCTCCTCGTCGATGGCGGGACGGACAGCCTGATGCGTGGCGACGAGGAGGGGCTTGGCACGCCGCATGAGGACATCGCAACCATCGCGGCGACCTACGAACTCCCCGTCGCGCGGAAGCTGCTCGCCTGCCTCGGCTTCGGCGTCGATGCCTTTCACGGAGTCTCGCACTATCTCTATCTCGAGGCGGTGTCCGATCTCATCCGTCAAGGGGCGTACCTCGGGGCGTTCTCCCTCACGGCGGACATGCCGGGGGTCGAACTCTTCCGCCAGGCGACGCTCTCCGTCTTCGGCCAGATGCCGCGCCACCCGAGCATCGTCAACAGCTCGATCCTCTCGGCGATCGGCGGGCACTACGGCGACCACCACTCCACCGCCCGAACGCAGGGCAGCGAGTTGTGGATCAACCCGCTGATGGCCCTCTACTGGTGCTTCCAACTCGAGCCGGTCGCCCGGCGCGTACAATACCTCGACGCGATGATGAAGACAGAGTCGATGTCCGATGTCGCCGTCGTCCTCATCCGGTGGATGGCGACTCGACGGGAGGTTCGCGAAGGCAGGCCGATTCCGGTGTAAGGGTCGGCTGGTGTCGCCCCAACGTCGTCCCCCGCGTATCCTGATAGGGATCGTGCGATCGAGCAGTACACAGAAGGATCACGACCGTTGTTAGAGCTTAGTCCCGTGTTCCCCGTCTCCGCGAGTCGCCCCGCCGTCATTCGGCTCGGCGGCCTCGCCCTTCGCTCGCGCTACACGCTCGCGCCGCTGGCGGGCTACACGAACCTGCCGTTTCGCCTCGCCGTCCGCGAGGTCGCGCCCCCCGGTCTGGCGACGACGGACCTCGTCAACGCGCGGGCCATGCTCGTCCGCAGTCGCCGGACGATGGAACTCATCAAGACGTGCCCGGCGGATCGTCCGCTCAGCGTGCAAATCTACGGCACCGAGCCGGCGATCATGTGCGAGGCGGCGAAGTGGCTCGAGAATTACGGCGTCAACAGCGTCGATATCAACATGGGTTGCCCCGTTCACAAGGTCGTGCGCGGCGGGGGCGGGTCGGCCATGATGTGCGACTCCGTCTCGACGATCGCCCTCGTCCGGGCCATCGTCGAGTCCGTCAAGATCCCGATCACCGTGAAGATGCGCCTCGGATGGGACGACGACCAACTGACCGCGCCGTTCTTCGCGCGCGAGTTCGAGAAGGCGGGCGTCGCGGGGCTGACGATCCACGGTCGGACGCGCGAGCAGGGCTTTTCGGGCCACGTCAAGCTCGACGGCATCCGCGCCGTCGTCGAGGCGGTCGAGCGAATCCCGGTCTTAGGCAACGGCGACGTGCGGAGCCTCGCCGACGCCGAGCGCATGCTGCGCGAGACGGGCTGTGCCGGCATCGCCATCGGGCGGGGCGCACTCCTCAACCCCTGGACGTTCGCCCAACTCGAACGCTGGGAGCGCACCGGCGAGACGCGCTTCCTCGGGACGTACCGCGAGCGCCTGACGCTGATGGATCGTCATTTTCGCTTACTCGTCGAACACCAGACCGAGCGCTTCGCCTGCCTGACCTTCCGCAAGGTGGCGACGTGGTATTGCAAGGTGCTGAAGCCGGGCCGGGCGATCCAGCAAGAGTTGGTGATGATCGACTCGTTGCGGCACTTCGAGGAGATCGTGGAGCGGATCGGGGAGATCATCGAGGGGCGCGGGGCGGACGAGTTGCCGGACGCGGAGATGAATATCAAGGTTCCGTCGGGGCCGATCGAGCATTGGTGATGTAGGCAAAGGCTTGACAAGATGAGGACGCGGGAGCGAAGCCCACCCGTTGCAACGGGTGGGCTTGGGATCGCTTAAGTAAAACTGTAACGAACGAACACGAACCCGCACGGAAGCACCCCCCATGACCCTCGACCCCGCCTACACGACGCCCCTCGGCTCCTGCTACAACGCCGACGCCCTCGACGTGCTGCGCCAACTCCCCGACGACAGCGTCTCGCTCGTCGTCACGTCGCCGCCGTTTGCCTTACGGCGTAAGAAGGCGTATGGCAACGTGGACGCGCCGCAGTACATCGACTGGTTCATGCCCTTCGCCGACGAGATCCGGCGCGTCTTACGGCCCGATGGGAGTTTCGTCTTCGAGCTGGCCCCGGCGTGGGAGAGGGGGACGGGCACGCGGTCGCTGTTCCTCTACGAACTCATCCTGAAGCTCTGCAAGACGTTCCACCTCATCCAGGAGGTCTACTGGAACAACCCCAGCCGACTGCCGGCACCGGCGGAGTACGTCACCATCAAGCGGACGCGCATCAAGGACTCCGTCAACGTCGTCTGGTGGCTCGGCAAGACGACGACGCCGAAGGCGGACAATCGGCGTGTGCTTCGGCCCTACAGCCGGTCGATGCACCGCCTCTTCCGCGACGGGGTGCAGCCTGCGCTTCGGCCCAGCGACCACCGGATCGGCGCGGGCTTCGACCGCGACAACGGCGGGGCGATCCCGCCGAACCTGTTGCAGCTCGCCAACACGACCTCGCGCGACCCCTACCTCGACGCCTGCCGCGCGTCGAACCTGACGATCCACCCCGCGCGGTATCCCGAGGCGCTGCCGGAGTTCTTCATCCGCTTCTTGACCGACGTGGGCGACACCGTCCTCGACCCGTTCGCGGGGAGCAACGTGACGGGCCGGGCCGCCGAGACGCTGGCCCGAAGGTGGATCGCCTGCGAGGTCAACGAGGAGTACGTCGCGGGGAGCCGGTTGCGGTTCGATGCGATGCCCGCTGGGGAGGAACTCATGCCCGTTCCGCTCGGCTCCGCAACAGCGTGAGGTGCCGTCCGAATCGCTGGTCGAGTTGACTGTGCAGGTCGCACAACTGCCCGGCCTCGGCGGCGGTGCATTCGCGACCGTTGCCGAGTGTCACACTCCCGGCGGAGAGGAGCCGCTCGATCTCCGTGAGTTGCTTCTGCAACTCGTCGAGCCGGACATCGACGGCGCTGCCGAGGCGGTCGCCCATCGACCAGAATCGGCACGCCTCACTGAACGTCCATTCCGCGTGGCGTCCCTGTTTGAGCTTGCCCAGCGCGGCGCTCGCGAACAGCCCCTGGAGGAGGATGTCCTGGTCCCGACTCAGCGGGTTCGTGGGGGGCCGTTTGGCCGTCAGGGGTGGCGTCTCCTCGCCCTGGAGGAGCTTCCGCACGACCTGACGACCGTCGCGCGTCAGGCTGTAGAGCTTCAGCCCGACCTTGACCATCCAGCCGCGCTTCGGAAGCCCCTTCTCGCCCATGATGCCCGACAGCACCTTGTTCGAGTCAGGGTAATTGTCTTCGTACCCCTTGAGGCCGAAGGTGCGCGGGTACTTCTGCCAGGCGCTGATGATGAGCGCCTCGGCGCTGAACGGCGTCTGGCCCTGGTCCTCGAGGTGCGAGGCGGCCAGGAGAATCTTCTCAGGCAATGTGCCCTCGGTGAGCTGCTGCATTGGCCTTCCCCTATTCCGCGTCGTGTCGTCGTGGTTCGTCCCCGGAACGATTGTGCGCCTTGGCGAGAGGCTTTGCTAGTCAACTGAAGGCCATCCGCAGGAGGTTCGTCGGAAGAGAGGTGATGTCGTCGGCATAATTGACGTGCGCGGTTTCGTGGCCTAGCGTCGCATGGCGGCGGCGTGTTCAGGCGAACACTGGAGGCCGATGCGGAAGGACGGATGAAGCTCCGTTTTCCCCGTTGCCGGGATCGGAGGCGTTGCTAGCCTTAACTCTCAGGGACGACCTTCGCCCCGGAAAACCTCGTCTCGGAGCCGCCATGACTGGACCCCTGTCCCCCGAAGAACTCCGCAAGATGCACTCCTATTGGCGTGCGGCCAATTACCTCTCCGTCGGCCAGATCTACCTCCTCGACAACCCACTCCTCGCCGAACCCCTCCTCCACAAGCACATCAAGCCGCGACTCCTCGGCCACTGGGGCACGACCTCGGGGCTGAACTTCCTCTACGTCCACATCAACCGACTCATCAAGAAGTTCGACCTGAACGCGATCTTCGTCACCGGCCCCGGCCACGGCGGGCCGGGTCTGGTCGCCAACACCTACCTCGAGGGCACCTACTCGGAGGTGTACCCGAACGTCTCGATGGACGCGGAGGGGCTGCACCGGCTCTTCCTCCAGTTCTCGTTCCCCGGCGGCATCCCTAGCCACTGCTCCCCGGAGACGCCCGGCTCGATCCACGAGGGCGGCGAACTGGGCTACGCCCTGTCCCACGCCTACGGCGCGGCGTTCGACAACCCCGACCTCGTCGTCTTCTGCGTCGTCGGCGACGGCGAGGCCGAGACGGGGCCACTCGCCACGTCCTGGCACAGCAACAAGTTCCTCAACCCGATCCATGATGGTTGTGTCGTACCGATCTTGCACCTCAACGGGTGGAAGATCGCGAATCCAACGGTCCTCGCGCGCATCAGCCACGACGAACTCGAAAGCTTGTTCAAAGGGTACGGCTACAAGCCTTACTTCGTCGAGGGCCACGAATTCGACCCGATGCACCAGGCGATGGCCGAGACGCTGGACAAGGTCATGGAAGAGGTCAAGGCGATCCAGCACCATGCCCGCACCAAGGACGACGCCACCCGTCCGCTGTGGCCGATGATCGTCTTCCGCTCCCCCAAGGGCTGGACCGGGCCGAAGGTCGTGGACGGCAAGCCCAACGAGGGGACGTATCGCGCCCACCAGGTGCCGATGAGCGACATGTCCACGCCGGAACACGTCCAGATCCTCGACGACTGGCTGAGGTCGTACAAGGTCGAGGAACTCTTCGACGACAAGGGCACGTTCCTGCCCGAACTCCAGGACCTCGCCCCGAAGGGCGACCGCCGCATGGGGGCGAACCCCCACGCCAACGGCGGCCGGCTGCTCAAAACTTTGCACCTGCCCGACTTCCGCGCCTACGAAGTGAAGGTGACGACCCCCGGCGCGACGGATGTCGAATCGACGCGCGTGATGGGCCTGTTCCTGCGCGACGTGATGAAGCGGAACATGGAGCGCAAGAACTTCCGCCTCTTCGGCCCCGACGAGGT